>JAZNIR010000037.1:0-2041 GCA_045577595.1 Candidatus Scatosoma sp. | reverse complement strand
CTATGCGTAATTTGGCGAAGCGCATATTTTCGGGCGCGCGATACCAATCGACGGCAAGGAAATACACGTCTTTTTCGTCGCCACGTTCGTATAACGCAAATTGCGTTCCTTGCGAACATGCAACCCATACGGGCTCGGTGGCGATTGCTTCGCCGTAATGCAAGCGAAGTTGGGATTTGTAAAGCTCGGTAATTGCCGAATGCGCGGGATATGCCGAAGCGCACAAAAGGGTTACTTTTCCCCGCCCTATATCGTATTTTACGAGTAGGGGCGTTCCGTCGTCCGTTCGCGCAAGAATTTGCGCGGGCGTTGCAATATTCACGGCAACGGGAACTTTTATCCCCGACACCGTCTTTTCGCAAATTTCCGGTAAACCTACCGTAAAGTCGAAAACGTTTTCGGCGTATTGTAAATCGCCGTTTAAAATCGATTCGTAATTGGTGGTTACGGTGAGATGCGCAAGTGTTAAAAGTAAATTGCCACCGTCTTTTACGTATTCGTAAAGCCGTGCAAGGTCGGCGTTTTCCGCGCAGTTATAGCCCATAAAAGCAAGCGCTTTGTAATTTTCGTACACGTTACGTTCCGCTTCTATCGGGAGCGCGTCCACGTTCCCCATAGGCGTAGAGGCGTAAAAACCGAGCGCTCTGTCCGTAGGACAGTTGTGGCAGTAAGTAGGGTCGCCAAGCGTGCCTTCGGGATAAAAGGTGGAAAGCAAATCCCAGCTTTTTTCTGCGTCGGTGTCGGTTACGTTTTTAAAGCCCCAAAAGGCGTTGCGGGCAAAGCCGTTGAAACCGTCGTACCGTCCGTGTATTAGCGCCATCGGCGTATAAAATTTTCCGCGTCGCGTATGGCTTTTTACGTATCGGTAAAAATCTTGTTGTTGTTTCGTATGCCCTATGCAAGCGTCCGAAAAACGGTGGAAACGCGAGAAATATTCTTCCAATCTCCAAAGTCCTTCTTCCGTGTTGATTTCGGTGGCGCCTTGCATATACGAGCCGTAAAGCGCGAGACGGTAGCGACGCATATGTTCGGGCGCGTCGTGGGGGGAAGACGACCATTGGAGCGCGTGATGAACGCCTATACTTTCGGCGTAGTTGGCTTTTGCCGCGCCACGTTTAAACGCCATAATTTCTTCGAGCGTTCCGTACATAGTTTCCGCGCCTACCCACGAAAATCCCGCTTCGTAGAAGTATTTAAACGTAACGGAAGGGCCCGTGTGTCTACTTACGTCGTCCGTTTTCATTTCGCGAAGGCGTTGTACGGTGTAATCGTGCGCTATTTTCATATCCTTTTCGATATTCGGATTTTTGTAGTTATACCGCTTTTCCGTGTCGATTTCGTCGTCTTCGAAGGTGGGGACGGTGGAATCCGTTTCCTGCTTGATTTGTTTCTTTGCGGGAACGAATATTTGATTTTGCCCGTTGTAGATAGGGTTGGCGTGCGTAGGGTCTTCACGGCATATTTCAAGAGCCATATCTTCGAATTGTTCTGCGTAAAGAGAATTGTTTTTTTCGTATCTTCTCCAATAGAACATTGCGCCGTCGCGTTCGTGCATTTGTCTGCCGACGAATCCGTTGCCCGCGATACATTCGGCGTCGGGATTGGCATTTAAGCCTTCGAGCTCGCGTCCGTCCAGCATATGCGGATATATCATATCCCACTCGTTAAGAACGCGCGAAAATTCTCGCCACGTTTCCCTGTCGAGCGTTCGCGTGCCACCCCAACGATAAGAGGGGCGAATGGTTAAAAGATTGCCGATTCCCGACGAAAGATACCAAGAAAGGAATTCTTCCGCCGATTCCATATCTTGATGTACGTATATCATATCGCCCGTGCCGGTGTACACGTTGTCGTTTTCTTTTAAAACGATTCTCGATATATTTCCCTTTTCCGTTTTTGTGCCGTCCGAAAGTTGGAAACGGGCATTTTTAGCGGGTTGTCCGCAAAGGAATTTTATGCCGTGAAGTCCCGCTTTTTCAAAATACAGATTGCCGTCTATTTTCACTTTTCCGTCCGTTTGCGCTTGGAGCGTAACGCCGTC
>JAZNIR010000036.1:0-25818 GCA_045577595.1 Candidatus Scatosoma sp. | reverse complement strand
TGGATTGATATGGGCGCGAAAGTACCCGCTGAAAAGCAACCCAAGATTTTCAACGTAAACTGGTTCCGTCAAGACGAAAACGGCAACTTTATGTGGCCTGGATTCGGCGACAATATGCGCGTGCTTGATTGGATTTTGGATAGATGCGAAGGCAAAGTGGACGCAAGAGAAACGGCAATCGGTTATCTTCCTTACGCGAAAGACATCAACATCGAAAACTGCGACTGCGACGCAGCTACGCTTGACAAGCTCCTTTACGTAGACAAAGAACGTTGGGCAGCGGAAGCGGAAGAAATCACGACGTACTACGCAGAAAACTTCGGCGACAAGATGCCTAAGGAAATTATGGATAACCTTGCAATCTTAAAAGCAAACTGCGCAAAATAATCCACAAATATAATAAAGAGCGTTGTCTTTAAAAGACGACGCTTTTTTGTTGCCAAATAAAAAGGCTAATCAAAACGGCTAACGGAAAATTCCGTTAGCCGTTTATCGCGCTTATCAAAACTTATTCTTCGTCGGTTGCAGGCGTTTCGTCCGATTGGTTTTCGTCTTGGTTTTCGTCGTCCAAAACGACGTCTTCCGTTTCTTCTACGTCGTCGATTTCACCCGCCAAATCTTCGGGGCTTAAATCCGCCGCCGTTTCTTCGGGCGCTTGCGTTTCCGCCTCGTCGTCCCGTTCGGTGATGTCTACCGTAGCCACAAGGCTGTCTTTTACGTTCATAACTTTTACGCCACGCGTCGCTCTGCCGATACAACTAATCGTGTCCGCGTGCATACGGATAATCGTACCGCCCGTCGTAATAATCATAATGTCGTTGTCGTCGGTAACCGGTTTCAAGCTAACGAGATAGCCCGTCTTGTCGTTAAACACGCCCGCTTTAATCCCTTTCCCGCCACGCGATTGCAAGCGGTAGTCGTCCACCTTCGAACGCTTGCCGTAGCCAAGCGAAGTAAGCGTAAACAAATCTTGCGTAGGGTCGATAATGAGCATATCCACGACGATATCGTCTTTGCCAAGCGTAATTGCTTTAACGCCTTGCGTACCGCGCCCCGTCGGGCGAACGTCCGTTTCGGCAAAGCGGATACATTTTCCACCGCGCGAAGCAATCAAAATTTCGTCTTCGCCCGTCGTAAAGCGTACGGCAATCAATCTGTCGTCTTCTTGCAATTTAATCGCAATCTTACCGTTCTTTGCAATCCGCTTAAATTCGTCGGTGTGCGTTTTCTTAATTAAACCTTTTTCGGTTGCCATTACGAGATAACCCGTGCCGTCTTCAAGTACGGGGAGCACCGTTTCAATCTTTTCGCCTTGGTCGAGTTGCACGATATTCACGACGGCTCTGCCACGTGCCGTGCGGTTGGCTTCGGGAATTTCGTAGCCTTTAATCGAGTACACTTTCCCCAACGACGAGAAGAGCAAAATCGGGTCGTGCGTGGAGCAAACGAACATTTTTTCCACGTAATCTTCGTCTTTGGGTTTGTGGGCGGTGATGCCCCGACCGCCTCTGCCTTGCGCCTTGTATTCGGCGACGGGCAACCGTTTGATATAGCCCGAGTGGGTGATGGAAATTACGACGTCTTCTCTGTCGATAAGGTCTTCGTCGTCGATATTGCCGTAGTCCATAGAAATTTCCGATTTTCTCGGGGACGGGTATTTGTTTTTAATTTCCGTAAGGTCGTTACGGATAATTTGCATTACGCGGTATTCGTTGGCGAGAATATCTTTCAAATCGGCAATCGTCGCTTGGAGCGCCGTCAATTCGTCTTTAAGCTTTTCCACTTCCAAAGACGTTAAACGTTGCAAGCGCATTTCCAAAATCGCGTTCGCTTGTTTTTCGTCGAGTTCAAACGCGGAAGTAAGCCCCGTAATCGCCGCGTTTTTATCGGCGGACGCTTTGATAATCCGAATTACTTCGTCCACGTTGGCAAGCGCCAAAACGAGCCCTGCGATAATATGCGCGCGTTCTTCCGTTTTGTTTAAATCGTAGCGGGTTCTGCGGGTAATCACTTCCTTTTGGTGATTAAGATAATGGCACAAAATTTCCCGCAAGTTCAGCGTTTTGGGTTCGGTGCCGTTTTCGACGAGCGCAAGGAAGATAATGCCGTCGGAAATTTGCAACTTCGTCTTTTTGTAAAGGGTGTTTAAAACGACTTGCGCGTTGGCGTCTTTCTTCACTTCGATAACGATTCGCATACCGTCTCTGTCCGATTCGTCGCGAATGTCGGAAATGCCTTCCAAACGTTTATCCCGCACCATATCCGCAATCGTTTTAATTAAAACGGCTTTGTTAACTTGATAGGGGATTTCCGTAACGATAATCCGCGAGCGCACGTTTCCGCCCGTGCCGTATTCTTCGATTTCGCATTTCGAACGGATTTTAATGTTCCCTTGTCCCGTGCGGTAGGCTTGGCGAATCCCGCTTCTGCCCATAATCGCGCCACCCGTAGGGAAATCGGGCGCGGGGATATATTCCATCAATTCGTCGACGGTAATTTCGGGATTGTCAATCATAGCAATCGTACCGTCGATTACTTCCGCGAGATTGTGCGGGGGGATTTTCGTCGCCATACCGACGGCAATACCGTCCGCGCCGTTTACAAGCAAGTTCGGATATCTTGCGGGTAAAACGGTAGGTTCTTCTTCACTACCGTCGAAGTTGGGGATAAAGTCCACCGTTTCCTTATCCAAATCGCGCAACATTTCCGCCGCAAGCTTGGTAAGTCTTGCTTCGGTGTAACGCATTGCGGCAGGGGGGTCTCCGTCCACCGAGCCGAAGTTTCCGTGTCCGTCGACGAGCGGGAAACTGATGGTGAAATCTTGCGCCAATCTTACGAGCGCGTCGTACACCGAGCTGTCGCCGTGCGGGTGGAATTTACCCATACAGTCCCCGACGATACGGGCGCATTTTCTAAACGCTTTATCGTTATAAAGCCCCATTTCGTGCATCGAATAAAGGATACGTCTATGGACGGGTTTCAAGCCGTCGCGCGCGTCGGGAATGGCGCGTGATTTATTAACCGCCATTGCGTAAGCGATAAACGAACGTTTTAATTCGTCGTCTACTTCAATGTCGAGCATTTTCGTCATTGCAAGCGTCTTTTTAAATTCTTCGGTCAATTCGGGGCTGGTTTCTTTTTTAGCCATTGTTGTAATTCTCCTTATCAGTTATAAACGCAAGGCGCACCGTTGTCAAGGGTCAAGGGACGTTGTCCCTTGTGGGGAGCAGGGGCAAAGCCCCGCGCAAATAAGTCCAAGTACAGCAAAACGTAGTTTTGCTTTTCACCGCGTTAGCGGTTGACGCGATAGCGTACTATTCGCCTTGCCTTTCGCCTTTAAATATCCAAATCGGTTACGAGCGACGCGTTTTCTTCGATAAACTTTCTACGCAGTTCGGGATTTTCGCCCATCAGCATTGAAAACATCTGGTCGGCTTCCGCCGCGTCTTTCATCGTTACGCGGATAAGCGTACGGGTGGCGGGGTTCATCGTCGTTTCCCAAAGCTGGTCTTTACTCATTTCCCCAAGCCCTTTATAACGTTGGTATTCCACCTTGCCCGTAGCGTTTTTGTCGTATTCGATTTTTTCTTCTTCCGAATATAAATAATCGACGTTGCCTTTATAAGTCGCTTTGTAAAGCGGGGGTTTCGCCGCGTACACGTGTCCGTGTTCGATAAGCGGACGCATATAACGGAAAAGGAAGGTGTATAAAAGAATACGAATATGCGCGCCGTCGACGTCCGCGTCGGTCATCGAAATAATACGGTCGTATCTAAGCTTGCTTTCGTCGAAATCGTCTAAAATACCGCAACCGAACGCAGTAATCATAGATTTGATTTCTTCGTTTTCCAAAACGCGGTTCAGCCGTACTTTTTCTACGTTTAAAATCTTACCGCGGAGGGGCAAAATCGCTTGGAAACGTCTGTCCCGTCCTTGCTTTGCCGTACCGCCTGCCGAGTCGCCTTCTACGATATAAATTTCGCAAAGTTCGCTACGCTTGTCCGCGCAGTCGGCAAGTTTTCCAGGGAGCGTCGTCGATTCCAACAAGCCTTTTCTTCTCGTCAATTCACGCGCGCTTCTCGCCGCTTCTTTCGCTTTTTGCGCGGTGATACAACGAAGTACCAGCTCTTTTGCCACCGACGGATTTTCTTCCAAGAAAGTCGACATATGCTCGGAAACGCATTTATTTACGAACGTACGAATCGTGCTGTTGTTCAGCTTGTCCTTCGTTTGCGATTCGAATTGCGCGTTGACGAGCTTGACGGATACCACCGCCGTAATCCCTTCCAAAACGTCTTCGCTGGAAAGCTTGTCGGTGTCTTTTAAAATGTTTTGTTTTCTGCCCGCGTCGTTAATCACTTTCGTAAGCGCCATTTTCAAGCCCGCCACGTGCGTACCGCCGTCAATCGTGTTGACGTTGTTGGCATAGCTGTAAATGACTTCGTTGTAGCTTTCGTTGTATTGAATTGCCACTTCGCAAACGGTGTCGTCTTCTTGTTCTTCGAAATAAAGGGGAGCGGGGAAAAGAAGTTCTTCACGGCTCTTGTTGAGTTCTTCCACGAACGAACAAATCCCGCCCTCGTAGCAAAACGAATCTTGTTTGCTTTGTCCCGCGCGTTTATCTTCAAGCGTAATGCGCAAGCCTTTGTTCAAATACGCAAGTTCGCGCAATCTGCCCTTTAACGTGTCGTAGTTGAAAATAACCGTTTCGAAAATGTCCTTGTCGGGCATAAAGGTAACTTTCGTGCCCATTTCGTCCGAATCGCCGACGATTTGCACGTCCCTTTGGGGTACGCCACGGTTATACGTTTGTTTGAAGATATGCCCTTCGTGGCGGACTTCCGCTTCCAACCATTCGGAAAGCGCGTTTACCGCCTTTACGCCTACGCCGTGCAACCCGCTGGACACTTTATAGCCCGAATCTCCGCCGAATTTACCGCCCGCGTTTACTTTCGTAAATACGACTTCCAACGTGGAAATACCTTCTTTGGGGTGAATATCGGTGGGAATACCCCGTCCGTTGTCTTGCACCGTACAGCTCCCGTCGTCGTTAATCGTTACTTCGATATGCGTACAATATCCCGCAAGCGCTTCGTCAATCGAGTTGTCCACGACTTCGTGTACGAGATGGTGCAAACCTTTCGCGTCCGTCGACGAGATATACATACCGGGACGTTTACGAATGTGTTCCAAACCGTCGAGAACTTGTATCTGCTCCGCGCCGTATTCGCCTTCTACTCTTTCCGCCATTTGTTTTTCTCCCTGTTTCGCTTTCCCTTTTTTATAAAAAAGGGAAAATCGTTATTTTACACCATTATTATACCACCTTTTTAAAAAAAAGTACAGCGTTTGAACGAAGATTTTTTTATTATGACGAAATAAACGGCAAAAAACCGTTTATCACGCGTTCTTTGCCCGTAAAATCGCGCGAAAAGCGACGGATTGATAAGTAATCCGTCGCCGATAAGGAATAGAAAAATAAGGCGGTTTTTCCAAATCGAAAAAATCCCCGCCGTTTTTTAGAAAACGACGGGGGAAAATAACCGTATAAAAAATTATAAACGAAAAAGGGGATTATCCCCAAATTTCCCGCGCAAGAGCAAGCACTTCGTCGGGCGTTTGTGCGGAAAACAGCTTTTCTTTATACGCGCTTGCTCCCCGTTCGCCCTTGACGTAAAACACCGCCATTTTTCGCATAAACACGGTGGTAAACCGCTCGTCAAACCGTTCTTTCGTCCAAGCGAAATGCTTTTCAAACATAGCCAATTTGCTTTCGCGCGGTTTTCCCGAAAGCTCGCAAAAAATTTGTGGATTGAAAAGGGATGCGCGCGCCACCATCACGCCGTCCGCGCCCGTTTCGTTTAAAAGGTTTTCCGCGTCCGCGTTTGAAAACACACCGCCGTTGGCAACGACGGGGATTTGCACCGCCCGTTTTGCAGACGCGATTTCGGCGTAATTTACTTCCCCCGCGTACATTTTATCCCGCGTCCTGCCGTGCACGGTGATAAGGCTTGCGCCCGCGTCTTGCATACGCTTGGCAAAATCGGCGGTAATCAGGTGATTTCCGTCCACGCCGATACGGAACTTAACGGTGATAATTTTCCCGCTTTTAACACATTCTTTCACGATTTCTTCGGCAAGGCGGGGATTTTCCAGCAACGCGCTCCCTTCGCCGTTTTTGTAAATTTTCGGCACGGGACAACCCATATTGATATCGACGATAGGGAAAGGCGCAAGTTTTTCGTGTTCGCACGCAAGTCGCATCGTCGACGGTTCGCTCCCAAAAATTTGCGCGCCGACAATCCCTTCGCGCTCGTCGGTGTACAGCAACTCTTCCGTGTTTTCACTGCCGTATTTTAAGCCTTTCGCGCTCACCATTTCGGTAAAACAAAGCCCCGCGCCGTAGCGTTTGCAAAGACGGCGAAAGGCGTAGTTAGTATACCCCGCCAAAGGCGCGGCGAAAACGTTGTTTTCTATTTTTAAGTTTTTAATAAAAATAGGGGAAAGTTGCATAAAATCCAATAAATACCCTACGCGTATAAACGCTTAACGGCGTAGGCGCACCGCCTTGTTTACGATAAGGTTTGCATAGCACCACCTAAACAAAGTAGAAAGACACGCCCGCAGGGGCTCACCGCTTAACCGTTGCTTTCGACCAAGTTTGCATAGAACCACCCAAACAAAGTAGAAAGACTTGCCCGCAGGGGCTCCCTGCCTAATCGTCGGCGGGGTTAATCATATCGAAAAATTTAATAAGCGAACCCGAAATCGGGAAACTTGCTTGCACGATAATCACGACGAGCAATATTTGTTGTAACGAGAAATCGACTGCCGACCACCCTTTAAAGACGATTTCGCCAAGAAAAGGCACGGAAATAACGGTAACGCACAACAGCACCGAAACGATATATAAAACGGCGCGCAAAATATTAAACGGTTGACAGATGCGGTAGAGCATAACCAATCCCGAGAAGGTCAAACAAATCATCATCAAAGCGCGGTATTCGTCTTCCCCGTCGCCGATAAACCCAAACGTTCCGCCAAGCGGTGTTTTTTCTTTAATCACGTACAGCGTAAGTATGCCGAGCGCCATCGTCAACGCGCCGGGAATAGCGCGGGACAGTACGTACGGAATAAACTTGCCTTTCACCCGCTTGGTGTTCGGTTGCAACGACAACACGAAAGAGGGCAACGCGCTGATAATCATTTCGTACATCATCATATTGCTGGTGTCGAAGAAGTAGGTGCAACCCGCCACGATACAAACGAGCGCAAGGATTAACGTTAGAAACGTTTTCATAATGTACAGCGACGACGACGCCTTGATGTTGTTGATAACCCGTCTGCCTTCGTTTACGATTTTCGGCATCGACGAGAAGTTGTTGTCTTGCAAAACGAGATTGGAAACGTTTCTCGCCGCGTCGCTCCCCGACGCCACCGAAACGGCGCAGTCCGCTTCTTTCATAGCGAGTATATCGTTCACCCCGTCGCCCGTCATTGCCACCGTATTTCCGCTTTGTTTCATCGAGCGGATTAAAATCGCCTTTTGTTCGGGGGTTACCCGTCCGAAAACGGTGTAATCGTTTGCCGCGTTTTCCACTTCCAAATCGGACAAGCCTTCCAAAGAGATGAAATGCGCCGCGTTTTTAATGCCCGCTCGGCGCGCCACTTCGGAAACGGTTACGGGATTATCGCCCGAAATTACTTTTACGGCAACGTCGTTTTCTTTAAACCATTTAATCGTATCAATCGCGTCGGGACGGATATTGTCCGAAAGGGTTAAAATCGCAATCGCCTTTAACCCAACGGGAATTTTATCCCCTTGAATTTGCCCCGTCGAATGCGCAACGACAAGCACCCGCAAGCCCATTTGCGCGTACTGTTTCACGATTTTGTCGATACGCACGGGCATCGGTTTTAACACGAATTCGGGCGCGCCCAAAACGAACGTACCCACCCCTTGAAAGGTAACGGCGGAGAGTTTTCTCGCCGACGAGAAAGGAAGTGTCGCCATCGGTTGCAACGCCGAAGAATGACCAAACCGTTCGTAAAGGGCAATCGACGTTTGATTGTTGTCGTTAAGCGACGCGAGCATCGAGCCTAAAATATCGTCAATGCCGTATTCGGTGGTGTTGTTTAAAAGAATACAGTCGCTCACTTTCATACGCCCGTCGGTAATCGTGCCCGTCTTATCCAAACAAAGCACGTTGACGCGCGCAAGCATTTCCAGCGAATACATATCTTGCACGAGCGTATTGTATTTGGCAAGCCGTATCATACCCACCGAAAGGGCAACCGTCGTGAGTAGCAACAAGCCGGACGGTATCATACCGATTACGACGGACGCCGTGCGTTGAATGGTAACGCTCAAATCGCCTTTCGAATTTTCTTTAAACAGCGTATGCCAAAAACCGCCGTTTTCTTTAAGCGAGCTCCAACTGCCGAACTCGTTGTTGAAGTTGTTGAAGAACATAAAAATCGCCACCGGCACGATTACGAGCCCGATAATCTTAATAAAAAGGGTAATCGAGTTCATAATTTCCGAATTGGGGCGTTTGTATTTTTTCGCCCGCGCGGTAAGCTTGCTAATATACGTGTAATCGCCGATTTTATCCACGCGTACGGCAATTCTACCACTCGCCACGAACGAGCCTGCGTACACGAAATCCCCGTCTTCCTTTTTAATAGGAACGGATTCCCCTGTAAGGAGCGATTCGTTTAGCTCCGCCGTGCCTTCTACGGCGATACAGTCTGCGGGCACTTGTTGCCCCGCCGAAAGGATTAAAATATCGTCGACGACGATTTCTTCCACCGGAATATCGAGCTGTTGCCCGTGCCGTACGACGCGCGCGGTGGGGGAAGAAAGAATAGAGAGTTTGTCGATTTTCCGTTTCGCGCGAATTTCTTGTACGATACTTACGATAATATTACAAAGGAAAATGAGTACGAAAGTAAATTGCGAGAAAGGCGCGTGCGCCAGCAACAAAGCCACCGCCGCTAAAAGACACAATAAATTGAAAAAGGTGCAAATATTGCCGATAAAAATACTCTTGTACGTTTTAGAATATTTTTTCGTCGTTTTGTTCACCAAACCTTGCGAAACGCGTTCTTCCACCTGTTCTTTGGACAAACCTTCGTTGGCGTACGCGTGAAAGCGTGGCACGTCGATTTCCGGCAAAGGACGCTCCTTGCGTTTTATACGGAAAATACGGCGGAAAAGAGAAATTTTTTCCGCTTGCGGCGTTTCTTCGTCCGCTACTTGTAAATTTTGCGTTCGTTTATTCATAGTAATTACTCCCAAGGCATAAAGCCGTGTATTTTATTATATCATACGGGCGGTAAAAAAACAAGTTTTTTACCGAAATTTTACGTGAAATTCCTTTGTAGAGTTTACATTTAATTGATTTTACAAGCAAAAAGTTGTATAATATTAGAAACAAAAGCGTTTGAGGTGTACCAAATGATAGATATCAATCTTATCCGTACCAATCCGGAACTTGTAAAAGAGAATATAAAAAAGAAATTTCAAGACGCAAAATTACCGCTCGTAGACGAAGCGTTGGCGCTCGATACCAAGCGTAGAGCTTTAATTGCCGAAGGGGACGCAATCCGTTCGGCAAGAAACGTACTTTCCAAAAAAGTAGGGGAATGTATGAAAGCGGGCAAACGCGACGAAGCGGAAGCGATTAAGGCGGAAGTAAAAGCGGGCGCGGAACGGCTTGTAAATATCGACAAAGAATTGGAAGAAACGGAAGTCGCTCTGAAAAAGGCAATGATGACCATTCCCAATATCATAGCGGACGACGTGCCGATTGGCAAAGACGATTTAGAGAACGTCGAACTGCAAAAATTCGGCGAGCCGTCAGTGCCCGATTTCGAAGTGCCTTATCACTTGGATATTTTAGAAAAATTAGACGGGATTGACGTCGATTCCGCTCGCCGTACTTCGGGGCAAGGCTTTTACTATTTAACGGGGGATATCGCCCGTTTACATTCGGCGGTGCTTTCTTACGCCCGCGATTTTATGATTGACAAAGGCTTTACGTACGTAATCCCGCCGTATATGATTCACGGCGACGTCGTTTCGGGTGTGATGAGCTTTGCGGAAATGGAAAATATGATGTACAAAATCGAAGGGGAAGATTTGTATTTAATCGGCACGTCCGAACATTCGATGATAGGCAGATTTATGGGGCAAATTATCGACGGCAACAAATTGCCGTTGGCTATGACGAGCTATTCTCCCTGTTTTAGAAAAGAAAAGGGCGCGCACGGCATTGAAGAACGGGGCATTTACCGTATTCACCAATTCGAAAAACAAGAAATGGTGGTAATTTGCCGTCCCGAAGAAAGTGAAGAATGGTATGAAAAACTTTGGCAATACACCGTCGAACTTTTCCGTTCGTTGGATATTCCCGTTAGACAACTTGGTTGCTGTTCGGGCGACCTTGCCGACTTAAAATATAAAAGTTGCGATGTGGAAGCGTGGAGTCCCCGTCAAAAGAAATATTTCGAAGTGGGTTCTTGCTCCAATCTCACCGACGCGCAAGCCCGCCGTTTGGCAATCCGTTATAAAGATAGCGACGGCAAAGTGAAATTGGCGCATACGCTCAACAACACGGTGGTTGCGCCTCCGCGTATGTTGATTGCGTTTGTGGAAAACCACTTGCAAGCGGACGGTAGCGTTACCATTCCCGCTTCCTTACAACCGTATATGGGTGGGAAGAAAGTCATTTGCCCGAGTAAGTAATCGGCAAACGACGTATCTACGTCGCAATACGGCGTTGCGCTGTGCTTTTCTCGCTCGCGTACTTCAAGTACGCGTCCCGTCGAAAATGCGCGCGCGCCTTGTCTTGCTCGTATCCACGTCGTTTGTAAAAAGAGCGTAGTTGCGCCCTTGCTATTAAGCGTATCTTTTATCCCAAGTTTTCACGAAAGCGAATAAGGAAAATATGAACTATCTTTTTTTCGATATTGAATGTGCGGGCGTTTTCAAAAACGTCGCGAAAATTTGTGCGTTCGGGTATTGCCTGACGGACGAAAATTTCCGCATACTCGAAAAAGAAGATTTGCTTATCAATCCGCTTGGCAATTTCCACCTTACCGACAGACGGGGCGAACAAGGGATTGTGTTGCCGTATAAATACGAAGATTTCAAATCGTATCCTACGTTTGAAGAACGGGCGGAAAAGATATATCATTTATTGCAAGATAAAAACACGCTCGTCGTCGGGCACGCGGTAATGAACGACGTAAAATATTTAAATTTAGAAAGCAAACGCTTTCGTTTGCCTTCCTTTTCGTTTGCGTTTGCCGATACGCAGTTTTTATATATGAACACAATCGGCGATTTCACCCGCCAATTCGCTCTTGGCGCGATTGCCAACGATTTAAAGGTGGAATTTACCCCGCATAGAGCGGTGGACGACGCTTACGCAACGATGCGCGTAGCGCAAGCTATGTGTGAAAAGGCGGGGGTAGGGTTGCGTTCATTGCTCGAAAAGCACGAAATTACGCTGGGGAAAATCGAAGAATACGAAATTACGCTGGGCAGTTCGACGGCGTTTGAAAATTACAAAAAAGAACGGGAAAAAGCAAAGGCTCGGCGGGAAAAAGCCAAAGCGGAATTTCATATTTTTGCGGATAGAGAAAAACGCAAACGCAGTAAAGAAGGCAAGTTGAAAAATAAAACGGTTTGTTTTTCACACGCGCTCGAATTGCAAACGCCGTTGGCGAAAAAATTGTTGGCGGGCGCGCTTTCGCAAGCGGGGCGGATTACCTTCCGCGTAGAAGAATGCGACGTGTACGTATGCTTTGAAGAAGGTGGCGACGCAAGATTGAAATCGTCCAAAAAAACGGGCGTGCGCGTGATTTCCCCCGACGATTTTGCGAAATATTTAGAATTGGCGGATTGAGCGAAATGGAAATGGAACGACTTCCCAAACGGTTTATAGAAAATATGAAAAAACAGCTTCCTGAAAACGAGTGGGAGGCTTTTTTTGCCGTTTACGGGCAAAAACCGTATAAAGGCGTACGCATAAACCGTCTAAAAGCGACACCGCAAGAAATGGAAAATAAATTGCCCTTTTTGGGCGAAAAAACCCCTTTTTGCGACGACGCGTATTATTGCACTTGGGACAAGATAGGAAACACCGTTTGGCATACGGCGGGCTTGGTGTATTCGCAAGAGCCGTCCGCAACGTCGGTTGCGCCTACGCTCAACGTGCGCGCGGGTGAGCGGGTGCTTGATTTATGTTCCGCGCCAGGGGGGAAAGGTACGCAAATGGCTTGCCGTATGGACGGCGAGGGGCTAATCGTTTTAAACGAGCCGATTTTATCCCGCGCGAAAGTCTTGTCGCAAAACGTAGAACGAATGGGCGTAGCCAACGCCGTCGTGCTGTGCGAAACGCCCGAAACGCTGTCGAAAAAATTCGTGGAATATTTCGATAAAATATTGGTGGACGCGCCTTGTTCGGGAGAAGGAATGTTTCGTAAAAACGCCGAAGAAGCGCTGAAAGAATGGAGCGAAGAAAACGTGCAAAATTGCGCGGTTAGGCAAAGCAACATTCTAAACGAAGCGACGAAAATGTTGAAAGTAGGCGGGCGCTTGGCGTATTCCACTTGCACCTTTTCCTACGCGGAAGACGAGGGGCAGGTGCTTGACTATTTAAAAAATCACCCCGAAATGCAACTTGTAAAGCAAGAAAAAATCTACCCGCACAAATCGGCGGGCGAAGGGCATTTTTGGGCGCTGTTTGAAAAGACGGAAAAAGGGGAAACGGACGAAGAATTTTACCGTTTGCCAAAGCCCGCAAAACGGAGCGTTTCTTGTGGCGGTGAAAAGGCGTATCGGGAATTTGAAAGGGAATTTTTCAAGCAAAAGTTTGCATTCCGTTTGCACGAAGCGGACGGGGTGCTGTACGAATTGCCCGAAGATATATTCGATTGGAAAGGGTTGCACGTGTTACGCGCGGGGGTGAAACTCGGCGAAGTGAAAAACGGCAGGTTCGAACCGTCCCACGCCCTTTGTATGCGGGTGAAAAAAGCCGATTGCGTAAACGCAGTGGATTTTGCCTTGACGGACGAGCGTTTGGAAAAATACTTGCGCGGAGAAACGGTGGAAACGGACGCCAAAAAAGGGTGGTGCTTGGTGTGCGCGGACGGGTATCCAATCGGTCTTGGCAAAGTAAGCGGGGGCGTAATGAAAAACCATTTCCCCAAAGCTTTGCGCTTTTCCTTAACGTAAAATGCGCCTTATCCAAAGCCCCACTAAAAAGGACGACGAAAAAACGGCTAACGGTAAATTCCGTTAGCCGTTTTCTTTTCAACGATTATCAATCGTTATTTTCTTTTTTTGCTTTTTTTTCTTTCTTGGCTTTTTTGCGTTCTTTTTTCACGCTCGTCGGTACGTAACCGCGTTTTCTTCTAATGCGAAGCACGATTTTCCGTACGATAAGGCTAATCACCGCAAGCACCAATACTGCCGAAACGAGGATTGAACTGATAAGAAGCCAAATATTCGTTTCGCTCGTCGCGTCGTCCGGCGTGTCGGAAGACGAACCGTTTTCTTCTTCCGAATCCGCCGTGAATTCCGTTTCGCTGTGCGCGTAGTCGACGAATCTCGTATATATGCCGTCGCCGATTTCGTTGTCGTACGCAAGATACGCAACGCCTTCTAAGGGCGCGCTTGCAAAGAACGTTTCGTACGTATTTGCGCCTACGCCGTTTTCGTCCGCCGTCTTATCGTAACGCAAGAATTTTTCCGAATCGTACAGCGAGAACACGCTTTCAAAATATTTGTTTTCCGCAACTTCGTCCTTTCTTTGTTTGATAAGGTTTGCCCAAGACGTGTCGTCCAGAGTCGTCGGGTTGGAAGAATCGACGAAGATATACGAATTTGCGTCGTTTACCACCGAGCCGTCGCGCGAACCGTTCCAAACTTCCAAACGGTAGTTTTTAGAAAGGTCGCCCGCGTGGATATAGAAGGTGTAGGTTACCCATTCGCCGTTCGTAGGAGCAACTTCAAAGAAGAGTTCTCGTTTTGCTTGCGCGTCCGTTCTCGTCGGCAACACGCTTACGCTCGCCAAATCGAGCACGGGCGTTTTCAACGCGCTTTCCGCGTAATACTTGCCGTCTTCTTTATTATAATAATATGCAATACCGTCGTTGCCGTCGTTGAGCCATTTATTCGTGTAGTTGTACGAAACGCCGTTTTCGCCCACCAACAAGTTACCGTCCAAATCCTTTTGCGTATAAGCGGAAAGGTTTGCGTAATACGCGTTTTCGTCAATGCCCGTACGGTCGCCTTCGTATATTTCGTTTAATTTATACAAGCCGTTGTCTTGCAATTTAAACAGCATATATCTTTTTTCGCTGGTATTTTTCGTAGGGTCAGCCGTCCAAACGTTGCCGTCCGTATCATACCAATAGGTGCGATTTGCGCCGATAGAAAGGGTGGAGCGTTCCATATCGTCCGTATCAATCAAATAGATATACGCCGTTGCGTTCGCCGATTTCACACGCACCGAAACGGTGGTGTAGCCACCCGCAGAAATCGTTTGTTTCTTGCCGATATAACCGTACGCTTTCGATTGCGACGTTTCGTTGTAAATCACGAGCGGTTGCGTTGCTTTGCCGAATAATCCTTCCCACGTCGCCGTTTCGCCGTTCACGCCCGCAAGCGTTGCAAGAATACCTGCGCTTGTGTACGCGTTTTCGTAGTCTTTATTCAAAAGCCCCGTTTGCAATTTGCCGTACGCGTCGTTGGTGGTGTTGGCGTCTGCGGGAACGGTGGGTTCACCGTTTGCCGTCTTTCCACCGCCCGTTACGATTTGCGCGTTTTGATAATACCCGCCGTAAGTGGACGGTTTTGCATATCCCGTTTCAATCGCGTTGGTAGGCAACCCTGCGGGCTTATCGAAACCGTTGTTGCCGTTTGCCGCGTCGTTCACTTCTTCAAACGTTACCAATTTTGCATACGTGTCCGACGTTGCGTACGCGTACGATTCTTTGGTCATTTCGAAAATTTCAAAATTTTTATATGCAACGAAACCGATTTTATACGCGCTCTTATCCGTGCCTTCTACCGTCAACGAACCGAACGTGAAATCCAAATAGAAATCTTTTGCTTTGCCCGAATCGTTTTCCACGAAGAAGAAACAACGTTGCCAGCCGTCGTAAACGTCCTTTTCGTCGCCGATGGTAACCCCTTTAAGCGGGAACGTGTTAATGCCCGAAATAGTGGACTTGCTCTTATTGCCGTCCGTTTCCACAAGGGTTACGCCCGCGCCCGTCATACTGCTTAAATCAGACGTTTTCACGAAGAAGGAAATCGCCATATATTCGCCGTCTTGTAAAGAGAACGGGGCTTGCGTGCCGTTGGAAAGACGAGCCGTTTGCGCTACGCCACTTGCCGAAAGGAGCAACAATACGTCGTCCGTTGCCTTTTCGTTTGCGAAATAGTTGGTGCAAACGGTTTGTAAATAACTATTGTTAGAGCTTGCCAATTCGCCGAACGTAAACGTGCCGAATTTATCTTGGTCGCTATAAAGCCCGTTGCCGAATCCGCCGTCCGTGTAAGGAAGAATGGGCTTGCCGTTGATATCCGTGCCCGCTTGCCCGCTCGTATAGTAATATTCGCCGATTTTTTCGCTGGTGGGAGCGGTTTTAAAGCCGAGATTGGAAACGTTGAGCTTGGAAGAACCTGCTACGCCCGAATAATCAAGCGCAAACGCGTTTTTCGTTTGGTTCGCCGTTTTGCCGTAGTCGATAACTTTGCTTTCGGTGGTGTCGTTCACGTCGAAAACAACCGTACCTTGCGGTAACGTTGCGTTTTCCGTTTTCACCGTTTCGCATTGAATATCGTCGAAGAACGCGTAACCGTCTACGTAACCGAGTCTGTCCATGCCACCGTTTTGTCCCAAACCGAGTACGACGGTAAACGAAGAATCGGCAAACGTCGTCGCGGTGAGATAGAATTCGTATTGTTTCCAGCCGTTAGAAAGCGAGCTGTCGCCGTATTCTGCCAAGCGTTCCGTATTGATGTTTTTCACTTCCAACGGGTCGAGCGAGTTTCCGCCAATTGAGTTGGTGATACGGATATACGCGCCCACGTTGTCCGCCGCTTCTTGCGCTTGATAAGCGGAAAGCGCCGTGCGTAAGTTGTACGTTTTCACCCAAACGGAGAACTTCGCCGTCGTACCCGCCGCCACCGTAACGGTGGAAGAAGACGTTACTTTTTGCGCCGTACCGAATCCGTTTTGGTACGTATCGTTGTAATAGTTGTTGCGGAGCATATACACTTTCGTTTTGTCCGCGTTTTCCGTATCCGTTTCGGCGTAGTGCGTTTTCGGATTTACGGGAGCGGTTTCCTTGCCTTCCAAATCTTTTTCGGTAGGCAAATCGCTCGCTTTGATGTTGAAATTTTCGTAAAATTCAAGGTCTTCTACGGGATAATCTTTTTTGTCGTGCGCTTTTTCGTACGCTTCGTAAAATTCCAGTTTGTCTTTAATCGTCAGTTCGTCCCAAACTTCTTTCGCCTTGTCCGCGGTTGTCGTTGCCACAAGCGCGTCCATCGTAACGCCTAAATCGGAAAGTTTCGACGTGGTAAGCTGTTCCCAAGCCTTGTTTTCTACGTCGATAATACCGCTTGCCGATTTAGAAGTAGGCGCGCTACCGTTCGTTTCCGAGTTTACCGCCCTCGTCCAGCCCGTAGGGGTAGTTACGATAGGGTTCAGCCCGTCTTTGTCGTCAAACGTTTCAAAGCCCGCGTTTTTAATCAAGCCCTTGTCAATCGGCGTGGACGTACTCGTAGACGAATCGTCGTCGTCGGGCGTAGAAGTAGACGAATTGCCGTTTTTACACGCGCCAAGCGCAATCGCCGACGTGGACAGCATCATCATAGACAATAAAAGTGCAAGAAATTTTCTCTTGCGGTTGGAGTGATTTGTCTTCATTATAACCACCTTTGGTTTGTTTTGTATATTTATCGTTTGCGCGGTGAACGCCCCTTTACAAGCGTCTAAAACACCACGCTATACTATTTTAATACAAAATCGTTTTCTTGGCAAGCATTTACGGCGGGAAAAGTAAGAAAAAGTTTGATAAAACGGAAAAAATTACGCAAAATATCCGTGTAAAGCGCTCGCGGGCGCGACAATAAAGAGATTTTCAGGGGGAAAAGGCGAATGCAAGAAGTAAAATCGGCGTATAAAAAAGCGTATTGTGGAACGCTCGTCGGGTGGGCAAACAGTCTATTCGGCGGGGGAGGGGGAATGCTTGCCGTCCCCCTTTTAAACGGATTAGGGTACACCGAAAAACAATCGCACGCAACGGCGATATTGGTGATATTGCCCGTGTCGTTTTTATCCTTTTTGTTGTACGCCTTTCGCGGTTACGCCCAAGCAAGCGTACTCGTTCCGACGGCGCTCGGCGTTACCGTCGGCGGGATTTTAGGCGCAAAGCTTTTAGGCAATTTGTCCACGAAACGGGTGCAAATCGCCTTTGCTTTTTTACAGCTTTTTGCGGGCGTGTTTCTCTTTTTATTTTAAAAAAATCAGAAAAAGGAAGGGTGTTTTATGCGGTTTTATCTGTATTTATTGCTCGGTTTTTTAGGCGGTATTCCCGCAGGAATGGGTATGGGTGGCGGTACGGTTACCATACCCCTTTTAACGCTCGTGGGGGGTGCTCCGCAAAAGGTTGCCCAATGCGCCAATTTATTTGCTTTTCTGCCAATGAGCGTAGGCGCGTTAAAAACGCATTTCGAAAACGGCTTGGTAAAAACGCAGGGGATATGGTGGGTGATATTGCCTGCGCTGGCGTTTTCGGGGCTGGGCGCGACGCTTGCCGTGTATCTGCCGTCGGCGTTTTTAAGAAAGGCGTTCGGGCTGTTTTTAATCGGGTTGGCGTTCATTACTTTTCAAGGGGGATTAAAAGCCGATAAACGGTAAAAAATCCTAAAAAAAGGTTGGCAGTTTGCCTAAAAGAAACGATAAGTAGAAAAAGGAAAATGCAAACGGCTTTCTACACCAGAACGCCGTTTTTTGTCGCGCCTTGTCGAAAGGGTACGATTTGGTATTTTTTGTAAGACATTTTGCACAAAAAAATCGGCTGAAAATGTAAAAATAATAGAAAAACGAAAAAGGGTATTTACAAATTAAAAAAATTGTGATACACTATGTGCAATAAAAAAACGGAATTTCTTTCCCGACAAACGCGTACGTTTCGGCGCGGGGCAGAAATTCCTTTTTCAAGGCATAAAAACAGAAAATAACACGCCGCAAAGAAGTTGCGGATTTTTATACGGAGGCACGGAGAAGTGGAAAAAATAGGTATTATTGACTTGGGCTCTAACACCGCGCGATTGGTCATCGTCGATTTATTTTCGGACGGACATTACGCGGTGGTAAACGAGCTGAAAGAAACCGTCCGTTTAGGACAAGATATGGATAGGGACGGGTTTTTAAAACCCCAACGCGTTGCGGACACGATTAAAACGTTAAAAATGTTCAAACGGCTTTGCGACGCAAGCGGGGTGGAACGGATTATCGCCGTAGGTACGGCGGCGGTTAGAAGAGCGAAAAACCAACGCTCGTTTTTAGACGAAATTCAAGTTTCCTGCAATATCGCCGTTCGCGCGTTGTCGGAAGAAGAAGAAGCGGTGCTCGTATATCGCGGGGTTATCAATTCGATGGATATTCCTAAAGGTCTTATTCTTGAAATCGGTGGCGGTAGCACGAAAATCATTTATTACAACCGTAGAAATTTATTAAATTACGCGTCGTTGCCGTTTGGCGCGGTTACGCTCACCGATTTGTTTGCAAGCGACGCTACGCCCCAAGAAGCGGCGCAACATATCGAAGAATTTTTCACCGAGCAGTTGAAGAAAATATCGTGGCTTTCGGAAGTGGACGTCAACGAAACGCAAATGATAGGCGTAGGCGGTTCGTTTAGAAATCTGTTCAAGATTACGAGGCTCGTTAAAAAATACCCGCTCGACACCCCCCACAATTACAAGATGGAAACGGAAGATTTCACGGGCGTTTACGATATGTTAAAGGCGCTTGACGTGGACAAGCGTAAAAAAATCAAGGGGATTTCTCCCCACCGCGCGGACATTATGCCTGCGGCGATGGCAATCGTAAAGGCGTTCGTTTCGCATATGAATATCGAACGGTTTACCATCGGCGGATACGGTTTGCGCGAAGGGTTAATGGTTAATCAAGCGTTGCCCATTACCCAAGAAAAGCCTATTTCCGACGTACTTTCGTACAGCTTGGAAACGATTGTAAAATACGCGGGTTGCGACACCAAACACGTCGAACACGTTACGCAACTTGCCATTCAGCTTTTCAAACAGCTCCGCGTATTGCATAAATTCTCCCGTCAGTACTTAAAAATCTTAAAAATAGCGGCAAGCTTGCACGATTGCGGAGAACGTATCCGTTACTGCAACCACGCAAAACATAGCTGGTACACCATTTTAAACGCGGCGATTTGCGGGGCTACGCATCGGGAAATCGTGCTTGCAGCGTTCGTCGCCGGTTGCCATAACAAGGAAGAAATTCCGCTTGGCGAATGGCAAAAATATAAAGATTTGGTGTTGGAAGAAGACCTTGACGCGGTGAAGAAACTCGGCGTGTTGCTCCGTATTGCGGAAAGCTTGGACAGAACGCACTGTGGCGTAGTAACCGGTTTGAATTGCGACGTTTTGGGCGATTCGGTTATTATGAAAACGGAAGTGGCGGGCGACGCCGCGTTGGAAATTCGCGACGCAAGCGCGTCCAATCCCGAATTTAAACGCGCGTTTAAGAAAAATTTGGAGATTTTATAAAACCGCAGCAAAACCGTTCTTTATCAAAGGGCGGTTTGCGTTTTTATTGGAAAGATATGGATTGGATTTTGGCAAGCGCGTCCCCACGACGCAAACAACTTTTAGGGGAAATCGTTCCCCGTTTTGAAATTATTCCCGCCAAAGGGGAAGAAAACGCGCCGGCGGGCGTTTCGGGCGCGGAGCTTGTAAAAGCGTTGGCTACGCAAAAGGCGGAAGAAGTGGCGTCTCTTCCTATCGCGAATCAAAAAGCGGTGCTGGGGGCGGACACTATCGTTTGTTTGGACGGGGAAACGCTGGGCAAACCGAAAAACCCGTCGGACGCAAAGCGTATGCTTCGCAATTTATCGGGAAGAAAACACCAAGTATATACGGGCGTTTGTATCGTTTATACGGACGAAAACGGGCAAAAACAAAAACTCGTGGACGCCGATTGCACGAACGTATATTTCAACCGCTTAAACGAAACGTTTATACGCGACTACGTGGCGGGCGGTTCGCCGATGGATAAGGCGGGGGCGTACGGCATACAAGACGGCGGTTTGGTGGAGCGTATCGACGGGAGCTTTTCCAACGTCGTGGGCTTGCCCGTAGAACTTTGTAAACGTATGATTGCAAAGGTGGAAAAGGAAAAATAAACGGATACGTACCCCTTACGGATTAAAAAATCAAGGGGGTATGTATGCGACGAATATAAAAAAGGAGCGCTTATGTGGAAACTTGCGATTGATTTGGGTTCGTCTATGACGAAGATATACCGCGCGGATACGAGTAGCGGTATCGTCCTTGCCGAGCCGTCTTGCGTGGCGGTGGTCGGCGAAGATAAAGAAGTGAAAGCGGTGGGAAAAGAAGCGAAAAACCTGATTGGAAAAACGGCGGAATACACGAGTATTATTTATCCGATTTACGAAGGGGAAATCGTGGATATGCGACTTGCCGTTGCAATGCTTAAAGAATTTTTTGCGCGTATCGGCGTAAAATATTCCACCTTAAAACGGGCGCAAGTGCTTATCAATATCCCGTGTGGCGCAACCGAACGCACGGTAAACGATTACGTTAATTTGGCGGAAGAATGCGGTTTGAAAAAGGTGTTTTTTGCCGAACAGCCGTATTTAGGCGCAGTTGGCTCGGGCGTGGCTTTTAGCAATTTCGACCCCGTTTTTTGTATGGATATCGGCGGTGGCGTAACCAACGTAGCCGTCGTGTCGGGAGACGGTGTGATTGCAGGCTTGTCGATGAATATCGGCGGAAACAATATGGACGCGAACATTTTAAATAAAGTAGCGCGGGTTTGCAATTTACGTATCGGCTCGTTAACGGCGGAAAAAATCAAAAACGAAATCGGCTCGCTTTCGCCCAACGCGCGCGGTTCTATCGTGGCGGAAGGCAGTTCGGTGGATTCTTGTCGGCCTGCGGCGGCGTCCGTACAAGCAAGCGACGTTGCCGATTGCATACGCGTATATATAGATAAAATACTCGAATACGCGGGCGCGGTGTTGAAAAAATTACCGGCGGAAGTGGCGGCTGCAGTAAATAGAAACGGCGTGTATCTTTCTGGTGGGGTGATGAAAATTCCCTACTTGGCGCAATATATCGGCGCAAAGCTGGAAATGCGTTATCACGTATCCGACGAACCGCAATTCGTAACGGTACTCGGCGGTGGCGCGATTGCAAGGGATAAAGATTTGTTGGCGCAGTTTGCCAAAGAAATGAAATAAAAAACGGCTAAAAGCCTTATAAATAAAGGGATTCCCGCATTTTTAAAAGCGCGGGAATTTTCTTTTTTCAAAAAAATTTAAAAAAAATTAAAAAATTTTTTAAAAAACCCTTGACAAATGAAAAATTTGTGCTATAATATAAGTACAAAAAGAAAGAAACAAACAAAAAATGTTTCGAATGAACAAAAAAACAAGGAGAAAACTCCAATGAAAAATTGAGAGCTGTCGATAAGGGGTCGACAAAAGTGCCGTAGGGATACGGCGAAAGAATACGAGAAGGAGGACAATAAAAAAATGATTGTAACTGCTTCGAAAGGAGATACTCCGACGTACAAAGGATAGCCGATGCGAATCGGTAATCGAAAAAGAAAGTGTGTTAAAGGAGGTATGGTAAAATGATTCAATTTTATCTTGCAGAGCGGTACTTTAACAAAGAAGATAAAGCGAGGTAACAGTCCAATGAACGAAATAACGGAGAGCGTTATAAAATAAAATAAACCCGAGAAAACAGCGACGTAAGGTCGGCGCGCAACGTATGGTTGCAAAAAACGGGGGTAAAGAAAGAAGATAACGCTTTACAACTGAATACGAAAATAAATCAATAAGATGATTGTGAAAGCCTGTTGGTGCAAAACCGATAGGCTTTTATTGCGCCTATTGCAAAAATATAAAGTTTCCCGTGAAACATACTTAAAAATTTTGTCGAAAAAGCGTAGCGAACGGGGTTTCTTCCTGCGGTGGCTCACCGCAAAAGGATAACCGCCTTGAAATCTTGCGACTTCAAGGCGGTTACCTATATGATAAGGGGGAAAATGATGAGCAAATTTTTCGTGTCGGTTTGCACAACCGATTTACGAATATTATTTTATCATCTTTGTCGAAAAATGTAAAGAAAAATTTTAAAAAATTTTATTTTTTTTATTTTTTGTAAAAATGATAACATTAAATGTTCGTTTTGTTACGTTTTTCGTTTTTTAGTTGGGCAAAGTGAAACGTATATCCGCGCGCTGGAGAGCAAAAGCGAATAAAAGAGCGGAAAATAAAAACCCCGCTGAGCGGCAAACCGTCGGGCGGGGTAAATCGTTTTCAATTAAAATTCGAGTTTTTCTTGAATAAACGCAATCGCGTCTTCTACGGATACGCGGATTTGTTCCATCGTATCTCTATCGCGCACGGTTACGGTGTTGTCTTCCAACGTTTGGAAATCCACCGTTACGCAGTAGGGCGTGCCGATTTCGTCTTGACGGCGGTAGCGTTTGCCAATCGAGCCGGTTACGTCGTACGTTGCGGGGAATTTCTTTAACATTTTCGCGTAAATTTCGTCCGCTTTTTCGCTCAAATTCTTTTGCAAAGGTAACACGGCGCATTTATAAGGCGCAAGAGCGGGGTGGAAATGCATCACCGTACGCACGTCGTTCTTTTCCGCGTCAATCACTTCTTCGTCGTACGCTTCCGTAAGGAATGCAAGCACTACGCGGTCTGCCCCAAGCGACGGTTCGACGACGTAGGGGACATAACGTTCGTTGGTTACGGGGTCGAGATAATCAATCGGTTTTCCACATTCTTTCGCGTGTTGCGATAAGTCGTAATCCGTTCTGTCCGCAATGCCCCAAAGTTCGCCCCAACCGAACGCGAAATTGTATTCGAAGTCGGTGGTTGCTTTCGAATAAAAGCAAAGTTCTTCGGGGGAATGGTCGCGCAGGTGTAAATTTTCCGATTTGATGCCGAGCGACAGCAACCAATCACGGCAAAAATCTTTCCAATAAGCAAACCATTCCAAATCCGTGCCGGGTTTGCAGAAAAATTCGAGTTCCATTTGTTCGAATTCGCGGGTGCGGAAAGTGAAGTTGCCCGGCGTAATTTCGTTACGGAAAGATTTACCGATTTGTCCAATACCGAACGGTACGCGCATACGCGTAGCGCGTTGTACGTTTTGGAAATTTACGAAAATACCTTGCGCCGTTTCGGGGCGGAGATACACGGTGTTCGCGCTGTCTTCCGTAACCCCTTGAAAGGTTTTAAACATAAGATTGAATTTACGGATAGACGTAAAATCGGAATTACCACAAATCGGGCAAACGATTTTATGTTCTTGAATAAACGCTTTCAAAGCGTCGTTATCCATCGCTTCCACTTTTACGTCGAGCTTGTGTTTTTCTACGTAGTTTTCCACGAGATTATCCGCGCGGTGGCGCGCTTTACAAGCTTTACAGTCCATAAGCGGGTCGGAAAATCCGCCGAGATGCCCCGACGCTTTCCACGTGCGGGTGTTCATAAGTATCGCGCAGTCCACGCCCGTATTGTACGGGTTTTCATGTACGAATTTTTTCCACCAAGCCTTTTTCACGTTATTTTTAAGCTCCACGCCCAAAGGACCGTAATCCCACGTGTTTGCAAGTCCGCCGTAGATTTCACTTCCGGGGAAGATAAAGCCCCGATTTTTACAAAGGGAAACCAATTTTTCCATCGTTACCGCTCTTTTTTGTGCCATAACCGTATAAACCTCTTTTTTATTAAAATTCTTTATCCCGTTTATTATACGACAAAACGCCCCGCCAAGTCAAACGAAAGGGGGATAGTTTTCGACGGATTTTTCCGTTTGACAAAATTTTTCACGAAAAAAAAGATAAAATTTCAAAAAAACCGCGCGGAACTATTCCTTTTTTTTAAAATATATGCTATAATATTATGAACACCTATGAAAAATCGTTGCAAAGGAGAAAGACGGATGCTTTCGGATATTGAAATTGCAGAAAAAGCCGAACTTATCGACGTTCGTGAAGTCGCGAAAAAATTAAATTTAACGGAAAACGAATTGGAGTTATACGGCAAGTATAAGGCGAAAATTTCCTTGCCGAAAAACGCGGAAAGAAAGGGCAAACTCATTTTGGTTACGGCAATCAATCCCACCGCGTCGGGCGAGGGGAAAACCACCGTTTCCATCGGTCTTGCCGACGGTATGGCAAAAATCGGTAAAAGCGTTTGTCTTGCTCTGCGCGAACCGTCGTTAGGGCCGGTGTTCGGGATTAAAGGCGGTGCTGCGGGCGGTGGATACGCGCAAGTCGTGCCGATGGCGGACATCAATTTGCATTTTACGGGCGATTTACACGCGGTAACGGCGGCGAACAACTTGCTTTGCGCGTTGATGGATAATCATATTTTTCGTGGCAACGAATTAAAAATCGACGTCAACAATATTTATTTTCACCGCTGTATGGATATAAACGAACGGGAACTTATCAACGTTACCATCGGTGGAAAAGGCAGGGGGGTTGAACGGGAAGACCATTTCGACATTACCGCCGCAAGTGAAATTATGGCGATTTTGTGTCTTGCCACCGATATCGACGATTTGAAAAAG
Organism: Candidatus Scatosoma sp.; assembly: GCA_045577595.1. GTDB lineage: Bacteria > Bacillota > Clostridia > Christensenellales > Borkfalkiaceae > Scatosoma. The sequence continues at coordinate 911 of JAZNIR010000036.1, read as the reverse complement.
CGCTTGGGCAATATTATCGTAGGCTTAAATACCGACGGCGATTTCGTGTACGCGAAACAGATTGCGGGCGCGGTAGGTTCGATGGCGGTGCTTTTGAAAGACGCTATGAAACCCAATCTCGTGCAAACGCTGGAACACACCCCCGCGCTTATTCACGGCGGGCCGTTTGCGAATATTGCGCAAGGTAGCAACAGCGTACAAGCGACGTATGCGGCAATGAGCCTTGCCGATTACGCGGTAACCGAAGCGGGGTTCGGTGCAGACTTGGGTGCGGAAAAATTCTTGGATATGAAATGTCGGGTGGCGGGTATCGAACCCGATTGCGTGGTTATCGTCGCTACGGTGAAAGCGCTCAAATTGCACGGTGGCGCGTTGAAAGAAAATCTTTCCAAAGAAGATTTGACGGCGCTTGAAAAGGGTATGCCCAACTTATTAAAACATATCGAAAACGTGAAAAACGTCTATAAAAAACCCGTCGTAGTGGCAATGAACCGTTTCTTTACCGATACGCAAGCGGAAACCGATTTCGTCATCAAGGCAGTGGAAAATGCAGGCTCCACAGCGGTATTTACCGACGTCTTCTTAAAGGGTGGCGAGGGCGGTAAAGAACTTGCCGAAGAAGTGGTTAAAGCTTGTGAAATTCCATCGAAATTAGAATTCCCTTATGCACTCGACGAGCCTGTATGCACGAAGATTGAAAAAGTGGCACAAAAAATCTACGGTGCCGACGGGGTGGATTTCTCCGAAGAAGCACTTGCAAAAATTGCCGTCATCGAAGAGAAGAATTGCGGAAACCTGCCCGTTATCATTGCAAAAACGCAATATTCCCTTTCGGACAATGCCGAACTTTTAGGTAGACCTACGGGATTTAGAATTCAAGTGCGGGATATTGTCTTAAAAGGCGGTGCAGG
>JAZNIR010000035.1:0-3657 GCA_045577595.1 Candidatus Scatosoma sp. | reverse complement strand
CCGTCGTATCAACCGCCTTTTTAATGCCGTCCTTTAAGATAACGGGATTTGCGCCCGCCGCAAGATTTTTTAAACCTTCGCGTACGATAGCTTGCGCTAAAACGACAGCGGTCGTCGTGCCGTCGCCCGCCACGTCGTTGGTTTTCGTGGAAACTTCTTTTACGAGTTGCGCGCCCATATTTTCAAACGGGTCGCTAAGTTCGATTTCTTTGGCGATGGTAACGCCGTCGTTGGTGATAAGGGGAGCGCCGAATTTCTTATCGAGAACGACGTTTCTACCTTTCGGTCCAAGCGTAATTTTCACCGTGTCCGCAAGTACGTTTACGCCCGTTTCCAAAGCTTTTCTTGCGTCTTCTCCGTATTTGATTTGTTTAGCCATAATTTCATTCTCCTTTTACGTCTTTATTTAGTCTTCTACGATTGCGAGAATATCGCTTTGTTTGATAATCGTAAATTCTTTGCCGTCTACTTTAAAATCCGAGCCAGCGTATTGCGAACAAAGTACTTTGTCGCCTACTTTCACTTGCATAACGACTTCTTTTCCGTCGATTACACCGCCGGGACCGACGGCAACGACTTCACACGTTTGGGGTTTTTCTTGCGCCGAAGAAGGAAGGAAGAAACCGCTTTTCGTCTTTTCTTCAATCGTTACGCTTTGTACGACAACTTTGTCGAATAAAGGTTTGATATTCATTAAGTTCTCCTTTGCGGAAACGTTTTACGTCCGCTAAAATATTATTACGATTATATTATAAACAAGTTGCCCGCGAAGTCAAACAAAAATTGGTAAATTTTGCGAAAAAATTTATAAGCAAAGGAAGTTGATTGGAAAAACGGCTTTCAAAGTATTGATTTTCAAGTAAAAATATGTTATAATGAACAATGGATACAAAGGAAAAGCGAGGTGTTTTTATGCCGAATACGAAAAAATGGGACGAACGTTTTATGCAACTCACCGAAACGGTGGCAACGTGGTCGAGCTGTTATCAAGCCAACCGCCACGTAGGCGCTGTAATCGTAAAAGAAAAACGGGTGATGGCAACCGGTTATAACGGCGCGCCCGCAGGCATTCAAAGCTGTGAAGAAAAAGGGGAATGTTTGCGTAGGAAGTTAAATATTCTAAGCGGTACACAGCACGAATTGTGCTTTGCCGTTCACGCCGAACAAAACGCGATTATCCAAGCGGCAAGATACGGCATCAATATCAACGGCGCAACCCTTTACTGTACGCACCAACCGTGCGTAATTTGCGCGAAAATGATAATCAACGCGGGGATTTCACGGGTGGTATATAAAGAAGGTTATCCCGACGAATTTTCTATGCAACTGTTTGCCGAAGCAAACGTGCAAGTGGAAAAATTTGTGAAAGAATAAAAAATTGAGGTGTATTTTATGAATCCTATCGTTACGTTTGAAATGGAAAACGGAAAAACGTTTAAAGCAGAGCTTTATCCAGATAAAGCCCCCAATACGGTGAATAATTTTATTTCACTCGTTAAAAAAGGGTATTTCGACGGTATTATTTTTCACCGCGTGATTGCGGGTTTTATGATACAAGGTGGCGACCCTACGGGAACGGGCACGGGTGGCCCCGGTTATCATATTAAAGGCGAATTTTCGGGCAACGGATTTACGCAAAACGATATCGCGCACGAACGCGGGGTGCTTTCTATGGCGCGCGCGCAACATCCCGATTCGGCGGGTTCGCAATTTTTCGTTATGCACGCGGACGCCGATTATTTGGACGGGCAATACGCTGGATTTGGTCGCGTAATAGAAGGTATGGAAACGGTGGACGCGATTGCGGAAACGAAAACCGATTGGTACGACAAGCCTTACGAAACGCAAAAAATGAAAAAAGTAACGGTAGAAACGTTCGGCGTAGAATATAATCAACCGATAAAAGCGTAAGGGGAAGAATATGGCAGATTACAGCATTTACATCAATCCGTTAACAACCCGCTACGCAAGTAAGGAAATGCAACACGCCTTTTCTGACGAAAAGCGTTTTAAACTTTGGCGTAAACTTTGGGTTGCGCTTGCCGAATCGCAAATGGAACTTGGGCTTACGGTTACGCAAGAACAAGTGGACGAATTAAAGGCGTACGCGGAAAATATTGATTACGAACTTGCGGAAAAGTTTGAAAAAGAAGTCCGCCACGACGTTATGGCGCACGTAAAAGCGTACGGCGCGTACGCAAAAAAAGCAATGCCGATAATCCATTTGGGCGCGACGAGCTGTTTCGTCGATTGTAACGCCGAAGCGATTATGTTGGACGAAGCGTTGGATATTTTATTGAAAAAGCTCGTCAACGTAATGGATAAATTAAAAACGTTTGCATTGCAGTATAAAGACGTGCCCACGCTTGGTTTTACGCATTTACAACCCGCCCAACTTACGACGGTGGGAAAACGGGCAACGCTTTGGTTGCAAGATTTGGAAATGGACTACGAAAATCTCGTGAATGCAAAATCGCATTTGCGTTTGCGTGGCGTAAAAGGTACGACGGGTACGCAAGCCAGCTTTATGGAACTTTTCAACGGCGACGAAGAAAAGGTGAAAGAGTTGGAAAAACGGGTGGTTCATAAACTCGGCTACGATAAAATATACGGGGTTACGGGACAAACGTACCCGAGAAAATTGGACTATAACGTACTTTGCGTGCTTACGCAAATCGCGCAAAGCGCTTATAAATTTTCCAACGATATTCGTATTTTGCAAAATATGAAAGAAATTGAAGATCCGTTCGAGAAAAAACAAATTGGCTCTTCGGCGATGGCGTATAAGCGCAATCCTATGCGTTCCGAACGTATCGGCGGTTTGGCAAGATACGTAATTTCCTTGCCTATGAACAGCGCGATTACGGCGTCTACCCAATGGTTCGAACGCACGCTCGACGATTCGGCAAACCGTCGTATCGTTAACGCGCAAGCGTTTTTGGCGGTGGACGCGATTTTGAATATTTATATGAACGTTGCGGATAATCTCGTCGTGTACGAAAAGGTGATTGAAAAACACGTCCGCGCGGAACTTCCGTTTATGGCGACGGAAAATATTATGATGGAATGTGTAAAAATGGGCGGAAACCGTCAAGATTTACACGAACGTATTCGGGTGCTTTCAATGGAAGCGGGTAGAAACGTAAAAGCGGAAGGCAAGGAAAACAATTTAATCGACTTGATTAAACAAGACGAAACGTTTAAGCCGGTGTGGGACAAACTCGACGATATTTTAGACGCGAAGAAATTTATCGGCAGAGCGCCGTCGCAAACGGTGGAATTTATTCAATCGGAAATCAATCCGATTTTACAAAAACACGCTGATTTGCTTGGCGAAAAAGGCGACGTACGCGTTTAAAGCGAAAACCGTCAAAAGGAGCAACGTATGATTTACGATATTGCAGGGCTTCGGATTTCTATCGAAAACAGATGCCAATACACCGACCATTTTTGTAAGGCGTATTTATCCGACGACCAAAAGTCGGAGGCCAAGCGGTCTTAGGAAGACCAATGTCATAAATCAACTCCTTGGCTCACAGAACGACATGGCTACGATCCGACTTGTATGATTTACGATATTGCAGGGCTTCGGATTTCTATCGAAAACAGATGCCAATACACCGACCATTTTTGTAAGGCGTATTTATCCGACGACCA
>JAZNIR010000034.1:0-3283 GCA_045577595.1 Candidatus Scatosoma sp. | reverse complement strand
ACCGCAATCGATTTCCTTTGTTCAATACACACTGAATGTTTATTAGTATTTTCTTGCATAGTACATACTATGCCAAACGATTACAAGCTATTCCAAAGACGTGTCAAATTTTTCTAAAAAGGAGTGTTTTTGTCCGTCTTGTTTGTATTCGGCAAGCGTATCCAACTGCACGTTATGTATACTTTGAAAGATATTATTTTCCACGTTGGGGTTTTCTTTCTTTAACTGCGCTATCCATTCTTTGACGCGTTTTCTCGCCGAAAACGTATCGTCGTCACCGCCCGTAATCCTCTGCGTAAACTTACAAGCGCAAGCAATAAACTCTAATTCGTTATGTTCTTTCCAACGCAAAATATCGCTTTCTAAAATACAATACAACGGTCTAATCAGTTCCATGCCCTCAAAATTACTACTCTTTATCCTCGGCAACATACCTTGCAACTGTCCGCCGTACAACATACCCATAAGCGTCGTTTCGATTACGTCGCTTTTGTGATGTCCCAGCGCAATTTTATTACATCCCAGCTCTTTTGCTTTTGCGTATAAATGCCCGCGTCGCATACGGGCGCACAAATAACAAGGCGAATCCCCCGCCACCGTTTCGCTTACGTTAAAAATTTCGCTTTCGAAAACGGTTATCGGTACGTGCAAAATCCGCGCGTTTTCTTCGATTCGCGCGCGGTTTTCTTGATTATATCCCGGGTCCATCACCAAAAACACCAGCTCAAACGGCGTTTCGCTGTGCCTATGCAATTCTTGCATCAGTTTCGCAAGTAGCATACTGTCTTTCCCGCCCGAAATACAGACGGCAATTTTATCCCCCGCTTGGATTAAGCGGTATTTTTTTACCGCCAATACGAAAGGCGACCACAATTCTTTGCGATAAGTGGTGATAATCGAGCGTTCTATTTCTTGATATTTTTCCAATTTTTTCGGCATAGCGCTTTCCTTTCCATTCGTAAACGAGCGTTTTTCTTATATATTGTAACACTTTTTCCCTACGATTGCAAGGATTTTTACCCACACCGCAAAAAGGCGCGTTGTGCGCCCCTTATTTTTTAGAAAATACCATATAAAAACTTTTTCCGCGCATTGTAAACGCAATTTCAATCTTACCCTTTTTTAAAGGAAATTGCCGTTTAAAACCGCTTTGTTTGCCAAAAGTAAAGGCGATTTCTTCTTTCTCTTCGTCGTATGCGTACCTACCCGTTCGTTCCGCTCTTTTCCCGTCTTTGCCTTTCGCGCGCGCCACCCATTCGCCGTTGGATTTCAATTCCAAACGGATATAGGCGAAATTTTCCAACAAGGCTTTTCCGCCAAGTAGCGCTTTTTCACATTCGTATTCCCCTAAATACGGCTTGGCAATCGACGGCAAATCGTCTTTTTTATCCGCCGAAACGCAAATCAACCGTTCGCACGCTTGCGCCATTTCTAACCCTTTGATTTTTTCCTTTCCACCCGCTTGCGCGCCCACGCATAAAACCGTCGCAAACACGCACAACGCTCCCTTGATAAATTGATTTTTCATAAAAATAAGCTTGTTCCAACCGCCTATCTTTTATGCGTAACCGCCAATTTTTTACGCCCGTCTTTTTCCCGCCGTTCTTTTCGTTCCTTGTTTAGTTCCCGCTTTCGTTTGGTGATTTTTTCACTGTTTAAAATCACACCCACGATAAAGCATATCATCAACACGTACAGCCACAGCAAAAAGACTATCACCGCCGAAAGCGCGCCGTATAATTTATCCAAATTGCTGATTTTTAAATACAAAGCAAATCCCACCGACACCACCGCCCACGCGCCGACGGTGAAAAACGTACCGAGTAAAAACGAACTCGGTTTTTGCTTATACGGACATATATACATATTTAAAATTAACGCAAGCGCAAACGCCAACAAGCCAAGTAGCGCGTAATCGGCAACGAGTTCCAATGCTTTGGGAAAATACCGCGAAAACAAAAAAGTTCCTACGGCAAACAACAATAAAAACGCCACGAACATAAATATAATTACGAACATTAAAACGAGCGCGCCCACCCGCAAGCGTAAACCTTGCTTTTTACGGTGAAAATCGTAAATAATTTCCCCGCTTTTCCGCATTTGATAAAATAGGTTGGTGGACGAATACAGCGTTGTTATCACAAGTACCACGCTCGCCCCCGTCGTTGCGCCCGCCGCTTCTTTTTGCACGTACAATAAAATATTTTTCACCGAATCAAACACCGACAATTCGAAAATCCCTTCTATATCGACGGGCAACCTACCGATAAGCAAGGTAAGCCAAAAACAAAACGGCACGATAGACATAATTAAAAAGAAAACCAAAGTACCCGCTATCGTCGTGTATTTTTTTAACGCCAATAAATCGTATTTGCCTTTTAAAAATCGGTAAAATTTACGCAACTTTTCCATTTTTTAAGTATGTACGATTTCCTTTCGTTTCAAACAAGCAAAAAATGAAAGACGGCAAAAACTTGCCGTCTTTTTCTTCTTTTACGTTTTAATTGTAGCTACAACCGCACCGCGATACGTTTTGCGCACACGAATTACGCGTAAGACAATAATTGTTTCCGCCGTAAAACAAGTTCCACAAAAACGCGTCTAATCCGCAACAACGGTTTTGTCTGCAACAGCAATGACAACCGTAGTTACGCGCGTAACCGCAACCCGAATAAGCGTTTTGCGTCGTTTCCGTCGCGTTTACGCTCGTATTCGCGGACGCGAAGTTGCAACAACTTCTTCTGCAACCGCAACCCGAGTAGGAGCTATTCGACGTAGACGTAGCCGTAGACGAAGTAGCGCTCCCGCAAGAACCGAATCCGCAAGAATTTCCCGTATTCGTTTGCGTATAAGCCGTATTATTCCAACAAGCGCTATTGCAACCGCTATTGCAACCGCAACCGTTCGTATTCCATACAAAAAACATAGTACTTCCATTATCCTATCGTGTATTTGAGAAAAATCTCATACTATATTATACGTATTCTTTTAAAAGCGTGTGCAAAAAAAGCACCGTAGAAAAGGTTTTCTTTCCTACGGTGTTTGTATTTTTATCTTATTCCCATTCAATCGTTCCGGAAGGTTTCGGCGTTAAATCGTACAAAACGCGGTTTACGTTTTCCACTTCGCTGGTAATGCGCGCCGTAATTTTACCAAGCACGGCATACGGGATTTCTTCAATCGTCGCCGACATAGCGTCCACCGTGTTCACCGCACGGATAATAACGGGATACGCATAGGTACGCTTGCCGTCCTTTACGCCTACCGACCTAAAATCGGGAAC
>JAZNIR010000033.1:0-3941 GCA_045577595.1 Candidatus Scatosoma sp. | reverse complement strand
CAAAAGCCCACAATGCCGTCTTCTGCGCTTTTGGCGTATGGTGGGTGAGAACCTGCGAATTATCGCGGGTTCGCGCGAGTTGCGGAAAAGGGGAAAGCTTGAAAAAACGCAAAGGCTAATCGAGCAACGACGCTGTGGCGAAAGCCCACAATGCCGCCTGTCCCTATTTTGGCGTATGGTGGGTGAGAACACGCGAATTATCGCGGGTTCGCGCGAGCCCAAAAAAGCGGAAAGCTTGAAAAAATCGCAAAGGCTAATCGAGCAACGACGCTGTGGGCAAAAGCCCACAATGCCGTCTTCTGCGCTTTTGGCGTATGGTGGGTGAGAACCTGCGAATTATCGCGGGTTCGCGCGAGCCACAAAAAAAGTAAGGGCGAATGATAAGTGAAAAATTGGTTTGTGGCGACGCTGTGGGCAAAATCCCACAATGCCGTCTTCTGCGCCTTTGGCGTATGGTGGGTGAGAACCCGCGAATTATCGCGGGTTCGCGCGAGCCACAAAAAGGGGAAAGTTTGAAACGTTTTTTTAATTTTATAAGCTTTACATTAAAAAATCGACGAAATTCGACAAACGACGGGGGTATGTGTGGATTGAAAGCGTTTAAAAGGGATATAAACGAATGGATATAGGAAAAAGATATGCGCGTATTTTTGTTGCAAAATTTGGAAAAATATGATATAATAAAACGGAAAAAACAAATCATTAAAAAAGGAGAGAAATAGGAATATGAACGTTTGGCACGACATTTCGCCCAAGAGAATTACGGCGAAAACCTTTGAAGCTTTTATCGAAATTCCCAAAGGTTGCAAAGCAAAATACGAATTGGATAAGGAGACGGGGCTTTTACGCTTGGACAGAGTGTTATATACGTCCACCGTATATCCTGCCAATTACGGGTTTATTCCCCGTACGCTGGCAGAGGACGGCGACCCGTTGGACGTATTGGTGCTCTGCGGAGAAGCGATGTATCCGTCCACTTTGGTAACCTGTTTTCCAATAGGCGTAATTAAGATGATAGACAACGGCTCGTTGGACGAAAAGATTATCGCCGTACCCGTCCAAGACCCCACCTATAAAGATTATTACGACATCAACGAGTTGCCTAAACACGTGTTTGAAGAAATGATGCACTTCTTTGAAGTGTATAAAACGCTCGAACATAAAACGACGACGGTGAAAGAGATTTGCCACCGCGACGAAGCGATGGATATTATCAATAAATGCATCAAAGCATACGAGAAAGAATTTGCGAAATAACGGAAGATAGTTTTTAGTCATTTTCGGCGGTTTTTCGTTGAAAAAAGCCAAAAAAAAATCTTCTGAATTTATAAAAAGTTGTCGTAAGAATATTGACATTATTTATAAAATAAGATATAATAATCATAATAGATTTTTTTTCGGAGATAACGGTATGGCAATAGGCAAAAAATCAAGCGCTTACGTATATATGAAACAGCGCATCGCAAAATCGCAAAACCGCGCGAAAACGGTAGGCTTTTTATATTTATTGGCTACTTTGGCAATTACGGCGGTGGCTTGCTTGCCTATCCTTTCTTTTTCCACCCTTTCTACAAAGCTCGGCGTGATGGAATTTTGGAAAATCTTTAAAGGGTTTTCTATGGACGCGTTGAAAGCGGACGTACCGTCTTTTTTGGTGGCGGGGTTATACGGACTGTTGCTTTTGGGCTTGTTGATAAACGTTTTCCGCGTTTTGAAAAAGCTGGGTTGGCTTTGTAAAAAGAAAGCGAGCCGTTTATACGGTTTCAACCGGAACGCGTACGCTATGGACGATATGGGTAAGATTTTTTCCGGCTCGTTTTCGTCGGTGATTTGTTTCCATTTCATAATGGCGCTCGTGGCGGGCGTGGGCAATACGAAAATCGAAGTGCTCGGCTTTGTGGCGCTCGGCGGTGGACTTTTCTTCCACTTCTTCTGCGGATTGTTGGGCGGGGGCGTCAGCTTGTTTGAAGTAAACGACGGCATTCAAGAAGAACGGCGCCAAGTTGGATATTTTATGCCACTGATTCGCAATCTTTTGCAACTTGCGTGCGCGGGCGGAGTGGTGTATTTCTTCTTGAAATGTAGCGTGCTCGGCGAATTTGCGGGCAACGCCGTTTGGCAAGACGGAATGGCGGGCTTTAAACGGATTATGGACGCCGTAAAGCAAACCCCGATGGATTTCGTGTTGTTGGGATTGCACGCGTTGGCGCTCGTTTGGATACTTTCTATGATTACGTATGCGACGGGTACGACGGAATTCGATATGGAAGGGGCGGAAACGTCGGGGCGTTTGTCCTACTTATTCCTTTCGCTTTTATTGGCGGTAACGGCTGGATTTACCTACTTCTATTTCGGGGAAAAAGGTACGTTAGAAACGTTAGACCATACGAATATGCTGATTGTGTTTTGTATAGCGATTGCTACGTTTGTGTTGGAGCTTTGTTTGGTGGCTACGCCGAAAGTACCCGTAGAGAACACCGACGACGTAGATGCGAAAAAGTATTTAAACGACAACTGTAAAAAAAACGGGGTGTATCCCGTGTTGGTGAAACAAACGAAAACGCAACCGCTTGTTGAGAACACGGCGCAACCGCCGATAAAAAATATTGGCTTTAATCATTACGGATTTGATTTTGAAGAATAAGTTATAAACGAACGAAAAACCAAAGTGAATGCAAAGTTTAAAAACTTGAAGGAGAATGTTATGAAACGAATGAATCCCAAAACGGCGCAACTTCGCAAACGCGTAAAAGCGGTACAAGGCAAAGCGAAATTTGCAGGTATTTTATACTTACTCGGCACGATTGCGCTTGGTGCGTTGGTGGCTTTATTCCCCGTGCTTACGGGCGGAACGACGGAAATTACCCTTTCTGCGTTGAAATTCTACAAACCTTTGCAAGATTTGTTTGCAAACGGTTTCGCGGGACTGAAATCGCTTACCGTAGCGCAAATGGTAGGCGCGTCGATTGCATTGTTGTATGCGCTTATGCTCTTGGGTATGGCTATCAATATTTTGCGGGCGATTGCAAAACTCGGTTGGTTGTTTAAACGTCGCGCAAGCTACACAAACGGTTTTAACCGCAATATGTACGCGATGGACGATATGGGCAAGCGTTTTTCCGGCTCGCTTGCGGCAATGGTGATATTTAACGTATTTATCTATTTATTGCTTGGCGAAGGCGCGAAGATTACGATGCTTGGGTACATAATTTTAGGCGGCGGTTTGGCGTGGCATCTTTTCGTGGGCGCGATTGGCGGTACGGTTACCGTGTTTACGATGGGCGACCATATCGAAGAAGAAGAACGCGAACACGGCGTTTTCGTGTACGTTATCCGTAACGTATTGCAACTTGTGGCGACGGCGGCAATTTTATACTTTATCATTCCGCAAAGCGTTTTGATTACCAAAGTGGAAGAAGTGTTGCAGACGCTCGTTGTGGATAAAGCGGGATTTAACGCGCTTAAATGGAAAGAGCTCGTGCCTGCGGGTGTGGAACTCGTGGCTTGGATTTGTATTTGTGTGCTGATTAAACACGCAACCGGTTCGACGGAATTTAACCGTGATTGTATGGACGGCGCGGGAATGAGAAACTTTACCGTATTCTCTTTCTTCACCTTCCTTGCGCTCGGCGCTTTGGCGGTGTTGCCTTATCTTGGCATCGGCGTTGTGGAAGGTGCGGAAAAGCTCAACGTGAAAATCGTTATAGCAACGGGAATTGCGTTCGTGGCGTTCTTGCTGGATTGTATCGTAAAATCGGGAGCGCGTGGTGCGTACGACGATTTGGATATGGAAACGTATTTTAAAAACGATTCGGGAAGATACAACAACACGATTATTTAAAAAGTAAAAATATATCCGCCGTTTGACGCGTTGCGTTTACGGCGGTAAACCGCTTTTTAAGAAGTCGGATCGTAGCCATGTCGTTCTGTGAGCCAAGGAG
>JAZNIR010000032.1:0-1915 GCA_045577595.1 Candidatus Scatosoma sp. | reverse complement strand
GTCCGCGTTTCCAAAGACGCGCAAGAAAAGGCGCTTGCGAAAATCCGCGAAGTGTACGGAAACGAGTATGCGCCCGAAAAGCCCAATTATTACGCGTCGAAAAAGGGAGCGCAAGATGTGTATGAAGTGATTCGTCCGATTGATATGGATATGACGCCCGCCCGCGCGAAAAATCTTTTGGATAAAAAGCACTTTGCGCTGTATAAATTGGTGTACGAACGGTTTTTGGCGTCGCAAATGGCGGAAGCGAAATACAACAGCGCGCAAATGGAAATCGAAAACAGCGGGTACGTGTTTAAAGCGAGCGGAAAAGTGTTGCTGTTTGCGGGCTTTACGGCGGTGTATCAAGACGTATCGGCGAAAAAGGACGACGACGAGAGCGTGGACAGCGCGAAATTGTTGCCCGATTTAAAAGAAGGGGACGCGCTTGATTTGGTGCGCATACAAAACGAACAAAAATTTACGAAACCGCCCCTTCGTTACACGGACGCGTCGATTGTAAAAGCGATGGAAGAAAAGGGGATTGGTAGACCGTCCACCTACGCGACGATTATTTCCAAACTGATGCAAAAATACGTAAAAAAGGAAGGCAAATATATGATGCCCAATCCGATTGCGTATGACGTCGTGGATATGCTGGTGGGTTGTTTTAAAGACGTTATGGACGTCGGCTTTACGGCGGAAATGGAAACGAAACTCGACGATATCGAAGAAGGTGGCGTGGATTGGCATAACGTAATCGGCGGATTTTATCCCGATTTCGAAAAAAATTTACGAAAAGCGTCGTCGTACGGGGATACGCTCACCGACACCGTTTGCGGGAAATGCGGACATTTTATGCTCCGCCGTATCGGTAAATTCGGCAAATATCTCGCTTGCTCTAACTATCCCGAATGTCGCAACATCATCAGCGAAAGCGAAGAAGAAATCTCGTCGGTGCGTTGCCCGAAATGCGGGGAAAATATGGTGGTGAAAAGCGGTAAATTCGGCAAATTCTTGGCTTGTCCCAGCTATCCGGGTTGTAAATCGACGATGTCGATGCCGACGGACGAAGAACCCAAGCTTGCGGGGAAATGCCCCGAATGCGGTTCGGCAATGACGGTGCGCAAATCGAAAAAGGGTAAGGTGTATTACAGTTGTTTGAATTATCCCGACTGTAAATTTATGAGTTGGGACGTTCCGACGGGCGAAAAGTGCCCCGAATGTAAAAACGCGCTCGTAAAAACCTTTCGTGGCGACGTGAAATGTTCGAATAGAGAATGTTCGTATCAAATTAAAACGGAAAAGCCGATAAAAGAGAAAAAAGCGGGAGAAAAAGCGGACAACGCGCCCGAATTCGTAAGCGCGTTTGAAGCGCCCCCTTTGATGGACGAACCGCAATATTTTAGCAACGATTACTTTCCTACGGGTTATGAAGAAAATGAATAAAACGGAAAAAGTGCTCGTCGTCGGCGGTGGACTTGCAGGGAGCGAATGTGCGTATTATCTTGCGTCGCACGGTATTCCCACGACGCTCGTGGATATGAAACCGCAAAAGTACACGCCCGCGCACGAAAGCGAAAATTACGGCGAACTCGTTTGTTCCAACTCGCTCAAAAGCAACGATATTTACGCAAACGCTTGCGGGCTTTTAAAAGAAGAAATGCGGCTTTTGGGGTCTATGATCATAGAAGCGGCGGATCATACGAAAGTGCCTGCGGGTGCGGCGCTTGCCGTCGATCGCGATCGCTTTTCGGCGTATATCACGAAAAAGTTAAAAACCTGTCCAAATCTAACGCTTGTGAGCGAAGAGATTGAAAAGCTTCCCGAAGTGGCAGACGGCGGGGACAGGTACGCGATTATTACGAAGTCGGAGGCCAAGCGGTCTTAGGAAGACAATGTCATAAATCAACTCCTTGGCTCACAGAACGACATG
>JAZNIR010000031.1:0-2268 GCA_045577595.1 Candidatus Scatosoma sp. | reverse complement strand
CGAACGTTATCCTTAACGGTAGGTGGTGGGCGTAACGTTTTTATACGCCTTTGTACCCGTACCAGCGGGAATCAACTTACCGATAATAACGTTTTCTTTCAAGCCGACGAGATAATCGCGCTTGGTGCGGATAGCCGCTTCCGTAAGCACTCTCGACGTTTCTTGGAAGGACGCCGCCGACAAGAACGAATCGGTTGCGAGCGCCGCTTTGGTGATACCAAGGAGCACACGCTTAGCAAGAGCGGGTCTACCACCGTTTGCCATCGCTTTCGCGCTTTCTTCTTGGAAGGTAACCATATCCACGAGTTCGCCGGGAAGAAGATTGGTATCGCCCGCGTTTTCCACGCGTACTTTCTTCATCATTTGACGAACGATAATTTCAACGTGTTTGTCGTTGATTTCAACCCCTTGCGAACGGTACACCGATTGTACTTGTTCAAGGATATAATCTTGCACGCCTTTCACGCCTTGTACGCGAAGAATGTCTTGGGGATATACGCTACCAGCATTCAAAAGCACGCCGGGCGCAACCTTTTCGCCTTCTTTCACTTTAATTTCCGCGTTAAACGGCAAGGTGTATTCTTTCTTCAACTCGCCCGTTTGCGCGTCCATAATCTTGATGTGCTTCAAGCCGTCCGAATCGTCGATAGCCACTACGCCGTCCACTTCGCAAATGGTTGCGCAACCTTTCGGTTTTCTAACTTCAAACAATTCTTCAACACGGGGCAAACCTTGCGTGATGTCGCCCGTCGCTGCAATACCGCCCGTATGGAACGTACGCATCGTAAGCTGCGTACCGGGTTCACCGATGGATTGCGCCGCAATCGTACCAACCGCTTCACCCACTTGCACGGGAAGGGTGGTTGCCATATTCTTACCGTAACATTTCGCGCAAACGCCGTATCTGGACGAACAGCCGAAGATACTACGGATAGAAACTTCCGTCAAGCCCGCCGAAACGATATCTTTCGCTTCTTTTTCGTCGATAAATTCGTTCGTTTTCACGATAACTTCGCCCGTTGCGGGATTTACGACGTCTTCCGCCGCAAATCTACCCAAAATACGCGATTGCAAGCTTTCGATTTCCTTGCCGACGGTGTCGTAAATGGCGCGCACTTTCATACCTTGCGGTTTTCTGCCCGCGCAACAATCGTCTTCGCGTACGATAATTTCGTGAGATACGTCTACGAGACGACGGGTAAGATAACCAGAGTCCGCCGTTTTCAAAGCGGTGTCGGTTAAACCTTTACGTCCGCCGTGCGACGAAATGAAGTATTCCAAAACGGAAAGTCCGTTTCTAAAGCACGATTTTACGGGAACTTCAATCTTTTTACCTTGCGGGTTAACCATCAAACCACGCATACCTGCAAGCTGTTTAATTTGGTCAATCGAACCACGCGCGCCCGAATCCGCCATCATCCAAATCGGGTTAAATTTATCTTCCGCGCCTTGTTTTTTCAACAAGTTCGCCACTTGTTCGGTTGCGCTGTCCCATTGGGAAATAACTGCGCCGTAACGTTCTTCTTCGTTTAACAAACCACGCGCGAATTTCTTGGAAATTTTCGCCACTTCTTTTTCCGCGTTTTCGATAATTTCTTCCTTTTCAGGGGGAATTTTCATATCGAATACCGACGTCGTCAAAGCAGCCAACGTGGAATATTTATAACCTCTTTCTTTCATTGCGTCAAGCACGTAGGACGCTTTGGGCGCTTTCCCCGTTCTAAACGACGCTTCAACGATTTTCGAAAGGTGTTTCTTGCCGATAGCTCTCGCATTGCCGATAAATTCGGTGTCGAGTTCCAAACGCAAGTACGATTCGGGCGTATCGCGTTTTACAAAGCCCAAATCTTGGGGCAAACCTTCGTTGTAAATCAAACGGCCAATCGTCGTTTTGATAATACCCGTAACTTCCAACTTGCCCGTCTTTTCGTTGCGACGTACTTCCGCGCACTTAATCGGCGTTTCCCCTTCCTTATTTTCAACGGGGCATCTGTACGGCAACGGCAAATCTTCGAATTTCCCTTCGGGAAGTTCTACGACGCGTTTTAAATACATTTCGTCTTGTTCGTGCGCCACTTTGTTTTGATAAGCCAAAATCGCTTCGTTTTCAGACGCGTACATAGGCGCGACGTACACTTCGCCGTTTTCGTCCGGTCTGCCTTGCGCGTCGTATTTTTTACCTTCTTCTTGACGCTTAATCGTAAGACAGTAAGTCGGAGGCCAAGCGGTCTTAGGAAGACAATGTCATAAATCAACTCCTTGGGTCAC
>JAZNIR010000030.1:0-3543 GCA_045577595.1 Candidatus Scatosoma sp. | reverse complement strand
CCCCATTACACCTGATACACTCATTTTCGGTGGTATTGAGAGCAAAAGATGTACATGGTCTACCGCCATTTCTCCTTCTATTATTTCTATTCCTTTCCACTGACACAGGTCTTTGAGTATATTCATTATCTCTTTCCTGTGCGATTCGTAAAATATTTTTCTACGATATTTTGGTGCAAACACGATATGATACTTGCAATTCCAAACTGAATGTGATAAAATTTTATTGTCATTAGTACTCATTCTAATGTCCTCCGTTTAATTTTTTCTTGCAACTGGCAGGTCGCAAGTTTATTATAAATTAAACGGAGCAATTTCGCAAGTTTTAACGGCACAAGCCTTTTTTGAACCCCCAGACTATCTGGGGGTTTTCTTTATACAAAAAAGAGCGTTGCGCTACGCCCTTTTCCCGATTAAAAACCCCTTTCTTCCAAACCGTTTGCCAAATCCCCCGCAAACCACATATCTTCCGCCACTTCTTTCATAAGCCTTATTATCTCCGCGCGCGATTGTTTACGCGCAAGTTTTTCCGCCCTTTCCGCATATTCTAAAAGCAAATGCTTCTCGATATATTTCACGTCGTTTACACTGTCCTTTTCGTTTAAGGTGATTTCTCTTTTTTCCAATTTCATTTTTCCGTTTCACCCCCGTTCGTTTCACACGTACCCCCTGCGTTTGCCTTTTTATCCCCTTTCGTTTTGCCGTAAAGTAACGTTTGCAACGCCTTTTTTCTTTCCGCGTGTCGCGCGCTAATTTTTTCCATAGCTTGCGCCAAATCCGCGTCCGTTAAAAGTCGAGAATACACTTTCGTTTTCTTCTCGGCTAAATCTTCCAAATATAAAAGCCTTTTTAATTTGCTTTCTTCCCCGCAAACGGTTCCGTTTTCTTGCATAAAAAATTCCCCCTTTCCGTTTTTTAGTATGTGAAACGGAAAGGGAGTTTATACCGCGCTTTATTTTTTCTTGACGGGTGGATTTTTATAAAAATCGCAATAAGGGGAAAGGGTACAATGCGTACAATCGGGTTTTTGCGAACGGCACACTTTTCTGCCGTGCCAAATCAGCCAATGGTGCGCTTTCGACCAATCTTCTTTGGGTATCGCCTTATTTAAACCCTTTTCCACTTCGATTGGCGTTTTCCCTTTGGCAAGCCCTAAACGGTTGCTTACGCGAAACACGTGCGTATCCACCGCAATCGCGTCGCCGTTAAACGCCACCGAATAAACGACGTTCGCCGTCTTTTTACCCACCCCCGCAAGCGTCGTTAATTTTTCCACCGTATCGGGCACTTCCCCACCGAATTTTTCCAAAATATCTTTGGACGCGGAAAGGATATGCGACGCTTTCATACGGTAAAAACCACAAGAAAAGATATATTTTTCCAATTCTTCTTGCGTAAGTTGCAACATCTTTTTAGGCGTGTTATATTTTTCAAACAACACCGCCGTAACCTTGTTTACGCGCTCGTCCGTGCACTGCGCGGAAAGTATCACCGCCACCAACAACTCGTACGCCGAAGTGTAACGGAGCGCGGGTTTTGCGTCCAAATAAAGTTTTGCAAGCTCGGCAAGCGCCTTTTTCTTTTCGGTAAGTTTCATATAAATATTATAACACACAAACTATCTTTTTTGCAAGTTATTTCGCGCATTTTCTTATCCGTACGGCGTAACCGTCATTCTTCCGTTGATAAAATCCGTTTTATAAAATCCCTTAAACGAACTGTATTTCCCCGTTTTTAAAATCGCTTTCGCGCGCACGAAATACCGCCCGTCAAACCGTACGCAAAGCCCACAACCGATTTTTGCTTCTTTCGGCGTTGCGACGGTGGTTGCCAACACCCCGTAACCGTTCAATCTCTCTGCATAGTCAAGGCTATGCGCGCGGGAACGAAACACCGCTAATATCATCATAAGTCATACACTTCCTTTTTTAAGAATATTATATATTATAGTGTATGAATTACCCGAAACGAGAGGTGCTGAAATGATTTATTTTGATAACGCCGCCACAGGCGGAAGAAAACCCGATTGCGTGTTGGACGCCGTATCGTCCGCCGTAAAAGTGTGCGCGAATGCAGGGCGAGGCGGACATAAACTTGCTTTATCTTGCGCAAAACTCGTGCAAGATTGCCGAAATACTTTAAACGATTATTTCGACGGATACGGTTTTGAACGGACGGTTTTTACAAAAAATTGTACGGAAGCGTTAAATATCGCGCTTTTCGGGGTTTTACAAAAAGGCGACCACGTAATTACGACGTGTATGGAACACAATTCCGTCTTGCGCCCGTTGGAAATATTAAAAAAACGGGGCGTTATCACTTACGACGTTTGCCCTATGACAAACGACACGATTGAAGCGGAAACGATTGTAAAATTTTTAAAACCGAACACAAGGCTCGTCGCCGTTACCACTTCGTCGAACGTTAACGGCGCTTGTCCCGATTTGCAAACGATAAAAAAAGCGTTGCCACCGCACGTACTTTTTTTGTGCGACGGCGCGCAAGGCGCAGGGCATATCCCTTTAAAAATGAAACGGACGGGGATAGATATGTTGGCGCTTGCGGGGCATAAGGGCTTGTTTGCCATACAAGGGAGCGGGGCGTTGCTTTTTTCCGACCGCGTCGTGCTTTCCCCGATTTTATACGGCGGTACGGGTTCGATAAGCGTATCGCTGGATATGCCCGACTTTTACCCCGACGCTTTAGAAGCGGGAACGCTTGCTTTCCCCGCCGTGCTTTCCCTTTTGGAAGGGGTGCGGTTTTTATCCCTTTCCGAAAAAGAAATCCGCAAAAAAATTCTATATTTAACGGCGTATTTTATCGGCGGATTAAAGGCGCTCCCCGTTTATTCGCTTTATTCCACGCCCAACGCTTCTGGGATTATCGCGCTCAAACACAAGCGGATAGATTCGGAATATTTGGCGGATATATTATCCGAAAAATACGATATTGCCGTGCGTGGCGGTTTGCACTGCGCACCGCTTATGCACCAAGCGTTACAAACGGAAGATAGTGGGCTCGTCCGCGTTTCCTTTTCGCATTTTAACAGCGAAAAAGAAGTGGATACGCTGTTGTTTGCTTTGGAAGAGCTTGCCCACTTATAAGATAAAATTCCGTTCAACCCATACTTGGTGCGCCCGAATACCTATTCGGGCGCATATATACATATGTACAAGCGTTCAAATTTCTTTCAGTTTTTCCACGATATTGCGCAGTTGCCGTTTTTGAAAACCGTTTAACATCGGTGAAAAATTTTTATAAAATTCTTCAATTTCTTCGTTGGTAAGCGTGCCTTCCCGTTTTCCCTTTTCCGCTTGCGCCAATATGTCCCGCATCATAGAAAGATTGCTTTTCCCGTTATACGCCGCCGCGATTTTTTTCGTCAATTCTTCCGCCGTCCGTTCTTCTTTTTTCTCGGACGGCTGACTTTGCTCTTCGACGCTTTGTTTTACCTTTCTTTCCGTTTCCCCAGCTTGATAGTTTTTAAAACTTTTCATACACACCTGCCCCAAGTCGGAGGCCAAGCGGTCTTAGGAAGACAAT
>JAZNIR010000029.1:0-3589 GCA_045577595.1 Candidatus Scatosoma sp. | reverse complement strand
TACTGGAGGCGGAGGGGCTGATAGAGTCCTTTACAGGCAGGGGCAGCTTTGTTGCGGCAAAGGATCCGCAGCTACTGCGCGAGCAGAATCTCCGCGAGATAGAAAAGCGCCACCGCCGATAATCGAACCCACAAGCGAGTTCAAACCCATACCAGAAGCTTGCGCCAAAGGCATTTTTGCAAGGAAAGCCATCAGTAGCGTACCGATTACCGCGCCGAATGCCGTCGCCATAAAGATAGACGACCACAAAGGGTTTGTCGTCGGAACGAACGTAGGGTCTCCGTCTACAAATGTTCCGCCCCAAACAATCTGATTGGGGTTAACCGTCAAAATGTAACACATTGCAAGGAACGTAACGATTCCGGCAATGATTTCCGTTTTGACGTTCGTTTGTTTTTCCGTTGCGTTAAAACCCAACAGTTTTCCAAACTTAGACATAAAAAACTCCTCCTTTTTTTCGTGCTTTGCACGTTTATTATATCACCATTTTATCACATATTTTTTACAAAAGCAATTTTTTAAACGAAAAAAATCGAACTTTTTCGAATTTTTGTGTATTTTGTCGAACGGGTAAAAGTATTCCGATAAAAAAGCGAAAAATCACCCTATAAAACCCCTTTCCAAACGCTTGATTTTTTTCCATAAAACGCGTATAATAATAGAGTAAAAAAGCAAATATTGCAAGGAGATTTTTTAAATGAAAGTTATTATCACCGAAAACTACCAAGAAATGAGCGAAAAAGCGGGCGAAATTATCGTAGAAATCGTAAAAAACAATCCCAACGCAGTGCTTGGGCTTGCCACCGGTTCTAGCCCGATTGGCACCTATCAATATATGATTAAAGACCACAAAGAAAACGGCACGTCCTATAAGGGCGTTTCCACCGTCAATCTCGACGAATACGTCGGCTTAACCCCCGACCACAACCAAAGCTACGCATACTTTATGCGCGACAATCTTTTCAACCACGTGGATATCGACCTTGCCAACACCAATCTTCCGCAAGGCTCGGCAAAAGATTTGCAGGCGGAATGTAACCGTTACAACGCGCTCCTTGCCACGATGCAACAAGACGTGCAAGTGCTTGGTATCGGCTCGAACGGACATATCGGTTTTAACGAACCGAATACGCCGTTTGATTCGGTTACGCACGTGGTGGATTTAACGGAAAACACGATTAAAGACAATTCCCGTCTTTTCAATTCCATCGACGAAGTACCCCGTCAAGCGCTTTCTATGGGTATTAAAAATATTATGAACGCGAAGTCGATTATTATGGTGGCGTCGGGCAAAAACAAAGCGGTTGCCGTAAAAGGTATGGTAAACGGCGCGATTACGCCCGAGCTTCCCGCATCCGTTTTGCAACTTCACCCCAGCGTCGTACTCGTTTGCGACAAAGACGCGGCAAGCTTGCTGTAATAAAAACGCACCTTTAAAAACGCCTTTCACGCCGAAAAAAATTCGGCGTGATTTTTTATTTCACAAATTTTTCACACAATATTTTACTTGCCCGAAAAAATATAACCCGATTGCGCAAAAAAATACTTGATTTTTTCCCTACGCTATGGTAAAATTATTATAACTGTACGATGGCGTATAGTAGCTTTGCGCGGTATATTACGCCCGCTTTTGCTTACTATATTATATATTAAAGAAAAAAATAAAAAAATGAAACGATATAAGGAGAAATCTATTATGACGAAAATCAAAAAATTTTGGATTGCGCTGATAACGGCAATTTTATGCCTTGCTACGTTTGCGTTCGTTGGCTGTAACAAAGGCGGTGGCAACACGGACGGCGGGGACGTATTCGACGATACGAAAAGTTACGTATTCGTAATTGAAGACCAAGACGGCAACCCCCTTTCGGGATATAATGTATACCTTTGCGCAACAGCTGCGGACGGTGGAGCTTGTGGTCCCATTAGCAAAGCTTCCAATTCCAACGGAAAATTAACTGCTGTTAATCCCAAACTTAATGGAGTTGACTTAGGTGAAAAACAATATGAAATTCACTTATGTCAAGGTTCACAATCCAAACCTATCAATTCGTTTACCAGCGCGGAAGCTTCGCAAAATAACGGAAAGTATTACACGCCGTTACAATATTGCACGATTACGCTTGTCGTTACTCTTTAATTTAACAAAACTTTTAAGGACTTTTATATGAAATCTTTTAGAAAATTTCTCGTTTTGGGCGCGTCGGCGATTATGAGCCTTTGTTTGGGCTTTGCCGTCGGTTGCTCGGACAAACCCACGACGCCCAATGCTCCCCCGCCCGTTGACGGTGGCGGTGATGAAAACGCGGGCACGGAATACGTTTATAAAGTGTCCGTAACCAATCAAACGGGGTTTGCGTTTAAAGACGTAAACGTACGCTTGTTGGAAAACGGTCAGCCGATACGCACGGAAAGAACCAATTCCGCTGGCGCGGTTTATTTTACGGCGGACGAAATTGCCGTAGGCAACTACACGATTGCGCTCGATAATATGCCCGCAGGTTACGCTTTGGCGGAAGACAGAACGTACACGACGGTTGCCGTATCGGGCATTGATTACGAAATTCAATTAAAACCGACGGGGGTTATTCAAACGGAACGCCCCGTTTCGAAAGGATACTACCAAGCGGGCGACGTAATGTACGATTTCACAATCGAATCGTCGGACGGCGTGGAATACACCCTTTCGGACGTTTTGGAAGAAAAGCAAGCGGTTGTTTTAAACTTCTGGGCGACTTGGTGCGGTTTTTGTAAAGCGGAATTCCCTTATATGAACAACGCGTATCTCTCTACGCAAGCGTCCACGATGGACAGCGCAAATCCCCGTTTGTATAAAGACGACGTGGCGATTTTCGCAATGAGCCCCGACGACGGCAAATCTTCGGTTACCGATTATAAAATGTCGACGGGCTTGGCGTTTGATATGTTCCATAATTCGGACGGCAATTTGGCGGTTTTAAATACGTTTAACACAAGTGGCGGTATTCCCGTTACGGCGATTATCGACAGATACGGCGTCGTCGTACACCTTGAAACGGGCGCGCTTATGACGACGAAAGCGTTTACCGACCTTTTCGATAAATTTCTCGGCGACGACTACGTTTCCAAAGTCGACCAATCGTCTTCAAGCGGTGGCGGTTCGAGTAGCGACGGCGAAGACAGCAGTATGGTAAAACCCAACGTGTCCGCGCCTGAACTTTCCACCATTGAAAGCGCGCTTTTAAACAAGCAAGACGGATATAACGTAGAATACACCCTTTCTTTCGACACGGACGAATATTCGTGGCCTTGGATTGTGAAAGAAGACGACCAAAACGGAAGATATATCCAAAATTCCAATCAATATATTCACGGCTCGTACGCGATTTTGTACGCAACGTTCACCGCGCCTGCAAACACGATGATTGCTTTCGATTATATCGTCAGCACGGAAGCGGACGCAGACAAATTGCACGTAACGCTGGATAACGCGCCTATTCAAGCAATTTCCGGCTCGTCGGATAATAATTGGGTTACTTGCTATGCGTACGCATTCGAAACGCAACACGCGGGCGAACATACCCTTGCGTTTACCTATTTGAAAGACGGC
>JAZNIR010000028.1:0-3318 GCA_045577595.1 Candidatus Scatosoma sp. | reverse complement strand
AAATCGTCAACCGTTGCGACGTAATGGGGATTGTCGGCAACGGCGCAACGTACACCGTGCAACGGGAAGCGGGCATTGACAAGGCGGATTTGCTTATCGCCGTTACGAGCTCGGACGAGTTGAATTTGCTTTGTTGCGTCGTGGCGCAAAAGGAAGGCAAGTGCCAAACGATAGCGCGGGTAAAAAATCCCGATTACAGCGCAGACGCGGCGTATTTGAAAGAAGAATTAGACCTTGCGCGCGTTATCAATCCCGAATACGAAGCGGCGGAAGAAATTGCGCGGGTGTTGCGTTTTCCGTCTGCTTTAAAAATCGCGCCCTTCACCAAAGGGAAAGTGGAACTTATAAAATTTAAGTTGGCGAAAGGCAGTCCCGTCATTGGGCTTTCCGTGAAAGAACTTGTGATGCAATATCACGTAGACGTGCTCGTTTGTACGATTGAACGGGGGGACGAAGCGTATATTGCCAACGGGGATTTCGTATTCGAAGAAAAAGACGTCGTATCTATCGTAGCAACGCCGAAAAATGCAAACGAGTTTTTTAAAAAGATACATTGTAAAGAACATTCGATTAAAAATGCGCTGGTGGTTGGTGGCGGTGTAATTGCCCGTTATCTTTGCGGTTTGCTCGCGCGGTCGGGTATCCGTTTAAAAATCGTGGAAAAAGACAAAAAAACGTGTGAAGAGCTTGCGCAAGAATGGGAAAACGTGGACGTTATACACGGTGAGCCGTCCGATAGAGAATTGCTGATGGAAGAAGGGCTCTCGACGGCGGGCGCGTTTGTGGCTCTTGCCGATTTGGACGAAGAAAACATTCTTTTGTCGGTGTATGCAAAGGGCGTGGGGTGCGGTAAATTGATTACCAAGCTCAATCGCAACGATTACGACAGCGTGGTAAACCGTTTGGAATTGGACGCTACCGTTTGTCCGCGCAGTATTACGGCAGACACCATTTTACGCCACGTCCGCGCAATGAAAAACACGCGGGGGAGTAACGTGGAAACGCTTTGTAATTTTATTCCCGGTAAAGTGGAAGCGTCCGAATTTACCGTTCGGGAAAATTCTCCCGTCGTCGGTGTGCCTTTATATCAACTTAAATTGAAGAAAAACGTGTTAGTGGCGTCTATTTCTCGTGGAAACGAAGTCGTCGTTCCGCGTGGGCAGGACGTGATTCAAGCGGGGGACTCGGTGGTGTTCGTATCCGCATTTCCGTTACACGACGTGGCGGAAGTTCTTAAATAATTTGCAAGGAACGTTATGAATTACAGAATTATAAAAAGAACAATCGGCTGGATGTTGTTGTTTGAAGGAGCGTTTTTTCTCGTTCCTATTTTAACGGCGCTTATTTACGGCGAAAAGGAAGTTACCGACTTTCTTATCGCTATGCTTTCGTGCGTGGCGCTCGGCGCGTTGTTGCTGATTGGAAAGCCGAAGAAAAACACCATTTACGCCAAAGAAGGGTTCGTTATCGTAGCGCTTTGCTGGATTGCGCTCAGTTTATTCGGCGCGTTGCCTTTGTATCTTTCTGGAAAATATCCTACATATATCGACGCGCTGTTTGAAATCGTTTCGGGCTTTACTACGACGGGTTCAAGCGTATTGAGTGGCGAAGCGGTGGAAGCGTTGCCACGCTGTATTTTGATGTGGCGCAGTTTTACCCATTGGATTGGCGGTATGGGCGTGTTGGTGTTTATTATGGTGTTTTTGCCCCTTTGTGGCGGTGGAAACAACATCAATATTATGAAAGCGGAAAGTCCCGGACCGTCGGTGAGCAAGCTCGTGCCGAAAATGCGCTCGACGACGGGCATACTGTATATGATATACGGCGGGTTGACGACGGTGCAAATACTTTTCTTGCTTTGTGGCAAAATGCCCGTTTTCGATGCGTTGAATATTTCGTTTGCGACGGCGGGTACGGGTGGTTTTTGCGTGCGTGCAGACGGATTGGCGGGATATTCAGCGTATATACAAATCGTCGTAACGGTGTTTATGGTGCTGTTTTCCATTAACTTTGCGTCCTATTATTTCCTACTGCGCGGAAAATTTAAAGACGCGTTTAATTTGGAAACACGGGTGTTTTTGACGATTGTCGTCGTGGCAATTACTTGCATTTCGATTGATATCACCGTATCCAATATGTGCGTTTATACGACGGGCGAAGCGATACGCCATTCCGCTTTTTCAGTAGCGTCTATTATTTCCACGACGGGATTTTCCACCGAGAATTTCGATTTGTGGCCGTCCTTTTCGAAATGTATTTTGGTTTCGATTATGTTTATCGGCGCGTGCGCGGGCAGTACGGGCGGAGGAGTGAAAGTTTCTCGTGTTATCGTGCTTTCCAAAGGCGCGATGCACGAAGTACGCCGTATGATACATCCCAAACAAATTAAAAAAATAACGATGGATAAACGGGCGGTGGAGCACGAAGTCGTACGCAACATCAACGGGTTTTTTATCGCGTATATCGGCGTGTTTTTGCTTTCGCTTTTGTTGATTTCGTTGGACGGCGAAACGATGACTACGAATTTTACGGCGGTAACGGCTACGATTAACAATATCGGGCCTGGATTGGACGCGGTAAGTCCTGCGGGGCATTTCGGCGGTTTTTCTTGGTGGGCGAAATTGGTGTTTGTTTTCGATATGCTGGTGGGGAGATTGGAAGTGTTTCCCGTGCTGGCGCTGTTGATGCCTTCTACTTGGAAAAAATAAAAAATATAACGCTTTTTTTGGAGAAAGTGATTTACTTTTTTCAAAAAAGCGTATATAATATATAAACAACTTTATAAACGGGGGTGCACCGGTTTCGATTGCCGGTGAGCGAAAGAATAAGCGTGTCGCAGACGGAGTGCCTGCGTAAAAACATTCCGCTAAATATAAATGCAAATAATAATGCAAACTACGCTATGGCAGCGTAACATCGTTTTTTAAAACGAGCGTCGCGCCCAATTTATCCGTCGGTTGGGGTCGTGGCGTCGAATAGACGGAACACTTTTAAAAAAATCGAAAGGCGTTTTTTTAGAAGTATTTAGCCTTTTGCGGTTTGCAAAGCGTGTTTACCCGCGTTGCAAAAATAAGAAATAATAGATAAACTACGCACGTAGAAAGTTTTTTGGCAGCCGCGTAAGACGTGAGTTCGACTCTCACCACCTCCACCACGTCGAAGTACCGCCTTACGTCAGCAGTTTGCTGTTGCAAACAGCACGACAGACAGCGGGCTTCTCCTTTTTCCCAAAAATCTTTTGTTATACAAAATATTTTCGGGAACCCTAATAATATTTGGTGTTCTCGGTGCGTATTTCACACGCCCAAGTCCACCAAA
>JAZNIR010000027.1:0-4884 GCA_045577595.1 Candidatus Scatosoma sp. | reverse complement strand
CTTTATAGTTTGGCTGGGCGTTAATACGGCTGTCAACAAGGGTCAGGGGACGTTGTTCCTTGTGGGGTGCAGGGGCAAAGCCCCGCATAGTGTAGCCCCAATTTAAGCAACCGTTAGGTTGCGCTCTACGCCGTCAGGCGTTAATACGGCATCAGCCGTACTTTCTTATCATTTTGGCCCCCTTTTCTCACTGTCATTCTGAACCCGTAGGGTGAAGAATCCCTCAATGATTACAACACCCAAAAAGGAGTACGTATGGGTATATTCACAAAACTTTTCGGCGCGTTAAAAAAGACGAAAACGGCGTTTTCGGAAAAATTGCGCCTACTCTTTTCTAAAAACAAACTCGGCAACGACTTTTACGACGAATTGGAAGAAATTTTAATTTCGTCCGACGTTTCCATCACGACGGCGGAAGAAGTCGTTTCGCGGGTGAAAGCGCAAGCGATTGCCGAACGTTTAAAAGACGAAAATTACGTAATTGGCTTACTTCGCGGGATTTTAACCGACGTTTTACAAGAATCGGAAGTCGAACCGCCTGCGTATCCTTGCGTGATTATGCTCGTGGGGGTAAACGGCGTGGGTAAAACGACGACGGTGGGAAAACTCGCGCACTATTTCTTATCGCAAGGCAAAACGGTTACGGTAGCGGCGGCGGACACCTTCCGCGCGGCGGCAAGCGAACAACTCTCCGTTTGGGCGGAACGGGCGAAAGTGCGTATCGTCAAACACGAAGAAGGGAGCGACCCGTCCGCCGTGATTTTCGACGCGGTGTCGTCCGCAAAAGCGAAAAAGACGGACGTCGTGATTATCGACACGGCGGGTAGATTGCACGTAAAAGAAAATTTAATGAACGAACTTCGCAAAATGGACCGCGTGGTTACGCGGGAATATCCCGACGCGGACTTTTTAAAATTGCTCGTTTTAGACGCCACGACGGGACAAAACGCCGTCAACCAAGCGCGCGTATTCGACGAAGCGGTGGAGCTCGACGGAATCGTGCTCACGAAATTGGACGGCACGGCGAAAGGCGGTTTTGTGTTTTCCCTTGCCCAAGAATTGTCCTTGCCCGTCATTTTCGCAGGCGTAGGCGAGAAAATGGAAGATTTGGAATTTTTCGACGCGGAATCGTTCGTTGAAGCGATTTTATAAAAAACACCCACCCAAGTATGGAATGAAACGGAAAGAAACGGTATGAGAATCGACATTTTAACCCTTTTCCCCGAGATGTTTTCGGCGATGCAAGAAAGCATTTTAGGCAGAGCGCAAAAGGACGGAAAAATTCAAATAAACGTCGTCAATCTTCGCGATTACACGGAAGATAAACATTTAAAATGCGACGATTATCCTTTTGGCGGTGGCGCGGGAATGGTAATGATGCCCCAGCCAATCGGCTCGGCGATAGAATCGCTCGACCCCGAGCATAAAGCCCGCCGTATTTATACGTCCCCCAAAGGGGAAACGTTCCGCCAACAAAAGGTGTTCGAGCTGTTAAATTACGAATGGTTGATTTTGCTTTGCGGGCATTACGAAGGGGTAGACCAACGGGCGATTGATTTATATATCGACGAAGAAATTTCCATTGGCGATTACGTGCTTACGGGTGGGGAATTGCCCGCGATGGTAATTGCCGATTGCGTTTCCCGTTACGTCGACGGGGTGATTAGTCCGTCGTCGCTCGTCGACGAAAGCTTTTCGGAAAATATGCTCGAATATCCGCACTACACCCGTCCGCAAGAATACAAAGGCTTGAAAGTGCCCGACGTACTGCGCAGTGGCGACCACGCAAAAATCGACGCTTGGCGTAGAGAACGAGCGGTGGAGTTAACGAAAAAACGCCGTCCCGATTTACTCAAATAAAGGAAAAGAAGATGAAAAACATACAATGGTTTCCAGGACATATGACGCGCGCTATGCGGGATATGGAAAAAAAGCGGGAGCTTTGCGACGGCGTAGTGTGCGTACTCGACGCTCGCGCGCCGATAGCCACCGTCAATAAAAACCTAAAAAAAATATTCGGGGGAAAACCCGTTTTATACGTGCTTAACAAAGCGGATATGTCGGACGCCAATAAGACGGACGGCTTTTTAAAACTGTTTGAAAGCAAGGGGGAATACTGCGTAAAATGCAATTCCACCAACCCCTCGTCCAAACGGTTGATTTTACAAAAATTAAACGAAATTACGCAAGAAAAACGGGCGCGCGCCGAAGCGAAAGGGTTAAACCGCACTTTCCGTTTTATGGTGGCGGGCATACCCAACACGGGCAAAAGCACGCTGGTTAATCTCATCAGCGGGCAAAAACGCGCGAAAACGGGGGATAAAGCGGGGGTTACGCGAGACGTGCGTTGGCTTCGTTGCGGAGCGTTCGATTTGTTAGACACGCCAGGTACGATGCCCCCGTCGTTCGATAATCAGTATCACGCCAGACATCTTGCGTATATCGGCAGTATCAACGACGATATTTTGGATATGGACGACGTCGCTTTGGAACTGCTTGGCGAACTTGCCGAAAATTATCCCCAATGCTTGACGGAGCGGTACGGCATCACCGAATTTGAAGAAAAATTGGCAATGTACGAAGCGGTTTGCAAACGGCGCGGTTTTATTTTTCGTGGCGGAGAATACGATTACGAGCGGGGCGCAAACGCGATAATCGACGATTTCAGAAAAGGTCGGACGGGGAAGATATGCTTGGAAAATCCCGCCGATTATAAAGATTTCGAATTGTAAAAGGGGAAACGATGAAAAAGGAATGGAACGCGGAAGAAAAGCTTGCGTACGAGCGCGCTTTTATGCAAAAAGGTTGTAAATATATCGCGGGCGTAGACGAAGTCGGGCGCGGGCCGTTGGCAGGTCCCGTCGTATGCGTTGCGGTGATAATGCCACTCGAAAACGCCGATTTGGTGGTAGGGGTAGACGACAGTAAAAAACTGTCCGCCAAAAAACGCGAACAGCTTGCCGAAGAAATCAAAAACAAGGCGCTTTGTTATAAAATCGTGGAAATCGACGAAAAAACGATAGACGAAATCAACATTTTACAAGCCACCCGTTTGGGAATGAAACGGGCAATCGAAGGCTTGGAAATCAAGCCGGACGTCGTGCTTACCGACGGCAATATGACGATAGATATTCCTTTTCCGCAAACGAGCATTATAAAGGGGGATTCCCTTTCCTATTCCATCGGCTCGGCGAGTATCGTCGCGAAAGTGTATCGAGATAATTTAATGGACGAATACGCGAAAATCTATCCCGCCTACGCCTTTGAAAAAAACAAAGGGTACGGCACGGCGGAACACATCAAGGGGATTAAGGAGCAAGGCATATGTCCGATTCACCGCAAAACCTTCACAAAAAACTTTTAGGCAAAAAGGGGGAACGGCTTGCCGAGAAGTATTTAAAAAAGCAGGGGTATAAAACGCTTTTTCGCAATTATACGACGCCGTTTGGCGAAGCGGATATCATTATGCAAGCGGGCGACGAAACGGTGTTCGTGGAAGTGAAAACCCGCAAAACCGAGCTGTTTGGCGCGCCGAAAGACGCCGTTACGGGGGAAAAGCAAAAACGCTATTATAAAATCGCCACCTTTTACGGCAAGCAAACGGGGGAAGAACCCAACGCCCGTTTCGACGTGGTGGAAGTGTTTGGCGACGGCACAATCGAACATATCAAAAACGCATTTTAAAAGGTGAGCGGGATTTTCCGTTCACCTTTCCATTTTTGCTATTTCCTTTTTCAAACGCAAGATAATTTTCTTTTCCAAGCGGGATATGTAACTTTGGGAAATCCCCAAAAGGTCGGCTACGTCCTTTTGCGTCATTTCTTCGTTCCCACCCAAGCCAAAGCGTAAAAACATAATTTTCCGCTCCCGCTCGCTCAATTTTTTCAACGCTTCTTTCAGTTGCTCCCGTTCGGCGTTAGCTTCCACGTCGCCGTACACGCTGTCCGCCGACGTACCCAAAACGTCCGAAAGCAACAACTCGTTCCCCTCAAAATCGGTGTTTAACGGCTCGTCGAAAGAAACTTCGCTTTTGAGCTTGGCGCTACGGCGTAAATACATTAAAATTTCGTTTTCAATGCACCGCGACGCGTAGGTGGCAAGTTTGATATTTTTTTCCACGTTAAACGAATTGATGGCTTTAATCAGTCCAATCGTGCCGATAGAAATCAAATCGTCGTTGTCCACGCCCGTATTGTCAAATTTGCGGGCTATGTACACCACCAAACGTAAATTGCGTTGGATAAGGAGCGATTTCGCTTGTTCGCGCGCCCGTTCTTCACCGTCTATCAACGTTTTTAAGGTACGTTGTTCTTCTTCGAAAGAAAGGGGAAGCGGAAGCGCTTCGCCGTTTCCGCAAACGTAATCCACTGCGTTTTCAAAAAACGTTTCTCCGCGCAATTTTTGTAAACATAACTGTAAAATGGCAACCAACTTCATACGTTCTCCTTTTCTTCGAATAAAAGCGACGAAAGTAATAATTTATATTCTCTACGTAACATATGTACGGACGGGGCGAAATATGCCTGTTTTTCCATTATTTTTCCGTTGTCGTTTATAAAAATTTTTCCTTCGTATAACGCATACCTTTTTTGCCCGTTTAAGGTGGTTATGGCAATTTCGTCGCATACTTGCCCCGCACTTTTTTCAAAAAAGTCCTTTTCAAACAGCGTAAAAATCAGTTCGGGAGATAAAAAACATACGGGCAAACCGTTTTTTTGCGCTAAATTTCCACTGTCTAAAAAACCCGTCGCGCGAATTTCGGCGGTTTTCGAAAAAACCGTACAATCGTATAAAAAACGCTCAATTTTGCTTGTTTTTTGCCGTTTTTTTATAAATTCCACGCAAAAAATAGCAAAGATAACGGCAAAAGAAAGGGTGAATAGG
>JAZNIR010000026.1:0-2394 GCA_045577595.1 Candidatus Scatosoma sp. | reverse complement strand
CAGCTCGTTTAGAGGGAACGCGTTGCAAGGAAAAATCGTACTTGTAAAACGTGGCGGAAACACTTTCCAAGAAAAAGTGGAAATCGCGATGCAAAAGGGCGCGAAAGCGATTATCGTTTACAATAACGTAGCGGGCGTAATCCGTATGAATCTCGGGGAAATCGACAATCCGATTCCCGCCGTTTCGATTCCTATGGACGCGGGCAATATGTTGGCGTCGGTGGGAATGACGAAGTCGGGCAAAATCACGATTAGTAAGGATATGAAAGCGGGCCCGTTTATGAGCGAATTCTCGTCGTGGGGGCCTACGCACGATTTGAAATTAAAGCCTGAAATTACGGCGCACGGCGGAGAAATTACTTCCACCGTTCCAGGGGGCTACGGCGAACAAAGCGGTACTTCGATGGCGTCGCCGAATATGGCGGGCGTAATGGCGCTCGTTAGAAGTTATATTAAGAACAATCCTACGTTAAAAGCGCTCGTTACCGATACGAACGGCAAAGTGAACGCGGTGAAAGTAAACCGCCTTGCCAATCAGTTGATTATGAGTACGGCAACCACCGTCGTCGACCAAGACGGCGAACCTTACTCGCCGAGAAAACAAGGCGCGGGGCTTGGCAGTTTAGACAACGTGATTAACAACACGGGCGCGTATTTGTCCGTACAAAAGACGGTGGACGGCAAGGACAATATTGCAAGCGATTACCGTCCGAAATTGGAACTTGGCGACGACGCTTTAAAAACGGGTAGATATACGATGACGTTTAACGTACATAATTTCGGCGGAAATACGTTGACGTTTGATACCGACGCGCTCGTATTTACCGATACGATTGACGCAAACGGACTTGCCGTCGCGGAAGACGCGTACGATTTGGCGCACACAATCCGTTGGAGCGTTTCGGGCGAAGGCGCGTCGATAAACAACGGCGTATTGACGGTGGACGGAAACTGCGCGAATGCGGAAATCACCGTTACGGTTACGTTGCAATCTTCTGCAAAAGCGTATTTGGAAAAATTTCCGAACGGTATGTACGTGGAAGGCTTTTTGAAGTTGAATTCTAAGGTGGACGGACAATGCGATTTAAGCATACCTTTCCTTTCGTTCTACGGCGATTGGGAAAGCGGGGATATGCTCGATTACACGGTGTACGAAGTGGCGAAAGAAGAAGCGGACGCGTCGATTAAAGACGAAGACAAAATCCAAGCGAACGTTTGGCCGACGCAACCTTTCTCCACCTACTACAACGAAAAATACATTTTGCCGATGGGCAGTTACGTATATTTGTACGACGAAGACGAATACAGTTTGTATGCAAACGAAGAATATTGTTCGATTTCCCGTTACAATAATATTTACGAAGACGAAAATCAAAATTATTTAACGTCGACGGCGGTGAAAGCGGTGTACGCGGGCTTGTTGCGGAACGCGCGTTTGGTTACGTGGGAACTTTACGACGTAAACACGGGCGAGCTTATCAAGACGGATATAATCAACCGCGTAGGCAAAGCGTATTCGGGTGGCGGTTCTGCCGTGCCTGCTAACGTAGAACTGAATATTTCGCCCGACGAATACGGCTTGATTTCCAACGGAAAATATCGGGTGGATTTGAAGTTCTATATGAACAACCCTACAACGAACGACGTATATTGGAATCCCGACGAAATGCAAGATTCCAACAACAACACCGACGAATATTCGTTTACCTTTACGGTGGACTACGAAGCGCCGATTTTACAAGACGTGCGCGTACGTTATTACGATTATAAAGACGCCAACGGAAAGGCGAAACAACGTATTTATTTAGACGTAGACGTGTACGACAATCACTACGCGCAAGCGTTGTTGCTTTGTTATCCCACGACGGACGCAAACGGGGAATTGGTGCTTAACCTTGCCACCGAATATCCTACGCCGATTGAAAAGCCTGTGAAAAACGGCACGACGACGGTGTCGATTGAAGTTACCGATTTTTACGAAAAATACGGCTCGAATTTGTATATCCAAGTGGACGATTACGCAATCAACACCTGCCTTTACAAAATCGACGCCACCAAAGCCAATTCGGCGAATACGCCTTTTGACGGCAATTTCGAGCTTGCGGACGGGCAAGAAAATATTACGTTGGATATATATGAAACGCATAAGGTTTCCCTTATTTACGAAGGGGACGCAAATCTTTCCAACTTCACTTGGACTTCTTTCAATCAAAACGTTGCGAAAGTGAAAAACGGCGAAATCGTAGGTTTAGAGAAAGGCAAGGCGACGATTACCGTAAGTAGCGGTAAAGCGTCGGGTAAGCCCAAGACGATTTCCGTAACCGTTACCGACAACGTTTCTTCGTCCCTTCCAAACGTTGCCAATCTTTCCTTTGGCGAAATCCGCACGAGCGG
>JAZNIR010000025.1:0-2682 GCA_045577595.1 Candidatus Scatosoma sp. | reverse complement strand
GTTTTCGATTTCCATTTGCGCGCTGTTGTATTTCGCTTCCGCCATTTGCGACGCCAAAAACCGTACGTACACCAATTTATACAGCGCAAAGTGCTTTTTATCCAAAAGATTTTTCGCGCGGGCGGGCGTCATATCCATATCAATCGGACGAATCGCTTCGTGCGCGTCTTGCGCTCCCTTTTTCGACGCGTAATAATTGGGCTTTTCGGGCGCATACTCGTTTCCGTACACTTCGCGGATTTTCGCAAGCGCCTTTTCTTGCGCGTCTTTGGAAACGCGGACGGAGTCGGTACGCATATAGGTAATAAACGCAACGTGGTCGCCGTTGTCGAGTTCCATACCTTCGTATAAATGTTGCGCAAGGCTCATCGTTTCAGGCGCGGTTAATCCAAGCTTGGTGGACGCGTCTTGTTGCAACGAGCTGGTGGTAAACGGCGCGGGCGCGTGCGATTTCACCACCGATTTTTTTACTTTGGAAAGGGTGAAATTGCCGTTTGCAAGCGTAGCGAGTACGCCGTCCGTTTCTTCTTTCGACGACGGTTTGTATTTCTTCGTGCCTTTCTTTTCCAGCATCGCCTTAAACGACGCGTATTCCTTTCTTACGTCGCGCAGTTCCGCCGTGATATTCCAATATTCTTCCGGCTTAAACGCGGTGATTTCCCGTTCCCGTTCCACGATTAAACGGAGCGCAACCGATTGCACCCGTCCACCCGAAAGGGTGCGTTTTCCGTTGCCGTTTTTATCTTCGATTTTTAAGTTTAACAGCGTAGAGAGCTTGTATCCCACCAATCTGTCCAACACACGGCGCGCTTGTTGCGCGTCGACGAGATTGTAATTGATTTGACGGGGCGTTGCAAGCGCTTTTTCAATCGCCTTTTGCGACACTTCGTTAAATTCGATACGGTTTTCCCCCGTTTCGTCCAAACCAAGCACCGTTTGTAAGTGCCACGCAATCGCTTCCCCTTCTCTATCAGGGTCGGTTGCGAGAAATACTTTATCCGCGCGTTTCGTCGCTTCCGTCAAACGGCGAATGACGTCTTCCTTACCTTCGGAATTCACGTATTTCGGCTCGTAATTGTTTTGCAAATCCACCCCAAGCGTATGCACGGGTAAATCGCGGATATGCCCCGCCGAAGCGTCTACGCGGTATTTTCCTTTCAAGTATTTGTTGATGGTTTTCGCCTTGGAAGGCGACTCTACGATAATTAAATCCATTTATAACTGACTTCCTTTTAAGAAATTTTTACCTTTTTTTATATAATTTATAACGGCGCGTAACGGTTTCCGCCAACGGCAACCGCCAAACCTTTGATTTCCAACGACGAAAGTATCGCGCGCGCTTTAAATATCGGCATTCCCGTCCGCTGACATAAAGCGGAAATATGTTCTTCGCCACTTGTTTTCAAGCTTTCGTACAGTGTTTTTTCGTCCGCCGTCATCGGCGTTTCTATCCGTTCCGCGCGTTCCCAGCCAAGTTCGTTTTGAACGACTTCCGCGCCGTCGGTTAAAACCGCGCCTTGCTTTATGAGCGCGTTACAACCTTCCCCCGCGTACGTGCCCGCAAAATAGGGAAACGCAAAGATTTTTTTGCCAAACGATTTCGCGTAATCCGCCGTTATGCGCGTACCGCTTTTTTCGGGCGCGCCGACGATAAGCGTCGCAACGGAAAGTTTGGCAAGAAATTTATTCCGATAATCGTACGAAAATTCGCGAACGGGCGTTTCAGGCGCGTGTAAGGCAAGCACCAAACCGCGCTTTGCCACTTCCTTTATAAGCGGTAAATTGTTTTGCGGAATATGGTTTAACCCGCCCGCAAGCAAACAAATCACCTTGCCTTTTCCGTCCATCGCCCCTTCTATCGTCGCGCTATCCCCGCCGAGCGCCGTACCCGTCGCAATTACGCAAACTTCCGAAAGTGTACGCGCGACTTGTTTCGTCAGCTTTAACGCGTTGACGGGCGTTTGACGAGAACCGACGATTGTTAAAATCCGCTTTTCTTTTAATAAATCCGCGTCCCCTAAGGCGTATAACCGTTCGGGCGCGTCGGGCAAATCTTTCCACTGACTGGGATACCGTTCGTCCGTTTTTTCAATCACCGCAATTTCTTTTTTAAAATCCATCGTTTATCCGCCTTATTCCATATCGTTGCCCGCGCCGTAGGTGCGATAGGAAATCGCTTCGTATAAATGCTCGGGACGGATATTTTCGGAAAAATCCATATCGGCAATCGTACGCGCTACTTTTAATATACGCGAACGGGCGCGCGCCGAAAGATGCAAGCTTTCAAACGCTTCTTTAAGCACCTTTTCCCCTTCTTCGTCTAACGCGCAATAAATACGCGTTTCCCGCTCGGTCATTTCCGCATTCGTCGTAACCTTTCCGTCTACAAAGCGGTTGCGCTGTATTTTTCTCACCGCGTCC
This sequence comes from Candidatus Scatosoma sp., assembly GCA_045577595.1. Taxonomy (GTDB): domain Bacteria; phylum Bacillota; class Clostridia; order Christensenellales; family Borkfalkiaceae; genus Scatosoma. The sequence goes on along the minus strand of JAZNIR010000025.1, from coordinate 261 downwards.
GCCCGCCCTTTGACGGTTGCGCTCGTTTCTTCTTGCGTCGTCGACACCAAATCGTCGTATTCCACCCCGTCCACTTCCACTTGTATATCAATACGGTCAAGGAGCGGACCCGAAATTTTCGCACGATAACGGCGAATGTCGTTCGGCGTACAAGAACAACGGCGTTTTTTACTGCCGTAATGCCCGCAAGGGCAAGGGTTCATACTCGCGCAAAGCATAAACGACGCAAAGACGGATCGTAGCCATGTCGTTCTGTGAGCC
>JAZNIR010000024.1:0-5930 GCA_045577595.1 Candidatus Scatosoma sp. | reverse complement strand
CAGCGGGACCGACTTCGCCTTGCGGACCTACGGGGCCTTGCGGACCAGCAGGACCAGCGGGGCCTTGTTGCGCTGCGTTGTAAATGATGCGGGTGTAATTTGCGCCGTTATTGCCGTTGCAAGCGCTACAACCGCAACCGTTACAAAAATGACAATACATATTAAATTTATCCTCCGTGTTTTGTATCGAAGCGTAAAAACGCCCCGTATTTTCAGTATATGCCCACGAAAAGAAAATTGGCACGAAAAACCCCGCTTGCAAATGCTTGCAAGCGGGGCGAACTTTTCGTTTAACTCGATTACATAAGCGAGCGGTACAACGCTTTAATATCGTCAAGCGTAGGGTCTTTCGGGTTACCGGGGCGACAAGCGTCGTCCATCGCCGATTGCGAAAGGAAATCCACGTCTTCGTCTTTAACGATTGCCTTTAAGTCTTGGGGAATACCGACGTCTTTGGAAAGTTGTCTAACAGCGTCCACCGCCGCCTTTCTATATTCCGCTTGCGTCATATTTTCCGTGCCCTCTACGCCCATTGCTTTTGCGATATCGCGGTATTTTTCACCCGTACATTCCGCGTTATATTCCATAACGGTAGGAAGAAGAATTGCGTTTGCTACGCCGTGGGGCGTGTCGTACACCGCGCCGAGCGAGTGCGCCATCGAGTGAACGATGCCAAGACCGACGTTGGAAAAGCCCATACCCGCTACGTATTGACCGAGCGCCATTCCTTCTCTACCTTCTTTCGTATTGGCTACTGCGCCACGCAACGATTTTGCAATGAGTTCAATCGCTTTGATATGGAACATATCCGTCATTTCCCAAGCGCCTTTCGTGATATATCCTTCGATAGCGTGGGTGAGCGCGTCCATACCTGTTGCCGCCGTCAAGCCTTTGGGCATACTTGCCATCATTTCGGGGTCAACCACCGCTACAACGGGAATATCGTGTACGTCTACGCAAACGAATTTACGTTTCTTTTCTACGTCGGTAATAACGTAATTGATGGTTACTTCCGCCGCCGTGCCCGCCGTCGTAGGCACTGCAATAATGGGAACGCAAGGTTTCTTCGTCGGCGCAACCCCTTCCAACGAGCGTACGTCTTCAAATTCGGGATTTGCGATAATAATGCCCACCGCTTTTGCCGTGTCCATAGACGAACCGCCACCGATTGCAACGATACCGTTTGCACCGCTTTCTTTAAACGCTTTTACGCCCGTTTGCACGTTTTCAATCGTGGGATTGGGCTTGATTTCCGAATAGAGCGTGTACGCGATATTCGCTTCGTCCAACACGTCGAGCACCTTTTTCGTTACGCCAAACTTAACAAGGTCGGGGTCGGAACAAACGAACACTTTGTTAATGCCTCTGCCCTTGATTTCTGCGGGAATTTCTTGAATACAACCCGCGCCGTGATAACTGGTTTCATTGAGTACGATTCTTGCCATAATGATATTTTCTCCTTTATTATATAATATTTATTTTTTATACGTTTAAAATGCCTTCGAGTGGCGTAAGATTCCAAAGCTTTGCCAAATCGGAAATAATTTGGTCGGGAATTACGTTGACGATATGCCCCAGCGAAAGCATATAAATTTGCGCCGTTTTTTCCACCGTTTCAATCAACCCGAACGCTTCGTCCATATTCTTACCCGTGCCGTAAATGCCGTGATTCGTCCAAACCACCAAACGGAATTTTTTCATCTTTTCCGCCGTCGCCATACCAATTTCGTTCGTACCGCACACCATACAAGGCAACACGCCCACCCCGTCGGGGAACACCACCACCGCTTCGGTGTTCGATTGCCAAAGTTTATGCGTAAATTCCTTTTCGTCTATCGAACAAACGGTGTTCATCGCTATCGTATAAGTAGGGTGCGAATGCATCACCACGCGGTGCGCGGGGTCGATAGCAAGACGGGAAATATGGCTCATCATATGCGCGGGAAATTCGGACGTAAATTTACCGCCGTCTTTATACCCCCACAAAAGCTCCGCCGTCGTGCCGTCTTTGGCGATACGAACGATGCCGAGATTCGTTTCGGGGTCTTTGTCTACGTTTTTGAAATATTTACCCGTGCCCGTAACGATAAAGATTTTTCCAATCAAAGCGCTTGCGTCAAAACCCGTAGGAATCGTGCGGAGCACGTTGCTTAAATCGAGATATTCGCCCACTTCCTTTTCGTCGAGCATATAACTGATGTTTCCGCCGTTGCGTTCGTCCCAACCCAAACGGTACATATTTGCCGTTGCCTCGCGCATTTCTTGCACGAAAGGCGCCTGTAAAATATTCTTTTTCATTTTTATTATTCTCCTTTTTTTGTTTTTCTTTCGGTTATTTACGTTTTGCAATCACTTCGCGTTCGAATTTTTCCACTTCGTCAAACCAATCGTCGCTTAAACCTTGTTGACGTAAATATTCTTCCCAAACGTCGCCGATTGGCATAAACTTGAATTTTTCGTTTAAGTACAAAATCTTCGTGAAATTACTTTCGTCTTGTAATTTTTTCAATTCTCCGTTCGGATATAACATCGCGCAAAGGAGCGCTTTTTGCATAGAGCGTACGCCCGTTACCCACGCGCAAAGGCGGTTGATGCTTGCGTCGAAATAGTCCAAACCGATAAGAACCTTTTTATCCGCGTCGTTACGCACGATTTCTTTTGCAAGTTCGCGCAGTTCGTCGTCGACGATAATAACGTGGTCGCTGTCCCAGCGTACGGGACGGGAAACGTGAAGCGCCACCTTATCGTAAAAAGCAAGTAGTGCGGGCACTTTATCCGAAACGACTTCGGTGGGATGATAATGCCCCGTATCGAGCAAACAGCATATGCCCTTTTGCGCCGCGTAGTTTTGATAAAATTCGTTGCTACCAACCGTATAGCTTTCAATGCCTATCCCGAAAACTTTGCTTTCTACGGCAGGAATTACCCATTCTTTATCGTAGTCTTCCAAAATTTCGTCGAGCGATTTTTTCAATCGCAAACGGGGAGAAAGTCTGTCGACGGGAATATCTTTATATCCGTCGGGTATCCAAATATTCACCATACAAGGGCTACCCATTGCTTTGCCCATTTCCGCAGCGATATTCAAGCACGCTTTACCGTGTTTCACCCAAAACGCGCGCGTTTCTTCGTCGGGAGAAGAAAGGGAAAGCCCGTCTTTCATCTTCGGATGCGCGAAAAACGTCGGATTAAAATCCACGCCGTCCAAACCGCATTCTTTCGCCAAATCCACCCAAGCCTTGAAATATTCGTAAGTGTATTCGTCCCTATCCACCTTGCCTTTATCTTTTCCTAAAAGCGCGTAGCAAGCGTGCACGTTTATCCGTTTTTTTCCGGGCATTATTTTAAGCGCCCGTTTCACGTCCGAAAACAATTCTTCGGGCGTTCGCGCTCTGCCTGCGTAATTGCCCGTCGTTTGTATCCCGCCCGAAAGCGAGTCCGAGCCGTCGAACCCGATAACGTCGTCCCCTTGCCAGCAATGCACGCTGATAGGAATTTCCTTTAAGCGCGCGATGGCACCGTCCGTGTCGATGCCGTATTTTGCGTACGCTTGTTTTGCTTGTTCGTATCTCGTCATAATTTATATCTCCTTACACTTCGTTTATATCAAACGTGTTTTTTACGATTTCTCTGCCTTCGGCTACCGTCTTTATCTCTCCGTCGCCCAGCATTTGTATCAGCAAATTACCAATCGCCGTGCCTTCCGACGGCCCTACGATTATTCGCTTACCCGTGTATTTTTTCGTCAATTCGTTTAACAGCGTATTTTTACTACCCCCGCCGATAACGTTTAACGTTTCGTAACGTTCCCCCGTCATTTCTTCCAGCGCAAGCAACGAACGGTGATAATCGAGCGCTAAATTATTAAAAATTACGTACGCGCGTTCGCCGACGGAAAGCGTTTTTCCTACGGCGTCGTCGATTTCCGCAATCATACTCTTGGGGGATAAAAACCGCCCGTCGTTGACGTTGATTTCGTACGGCACGGGATTTTCGCGCGCCATCTTTGCAAGCGTTGCAAAATCGTACGCGTCGTTTAATTCGTGGCGCACTTGCTGTATCATCCAAAGCCCCATAATATTCTTTTGTAAACGGAAGGTAAAGTCCACGCCCCCTTCGTTGGAATATCCCGACGCTTCCGCTTGTAAATCGGTGTGCGCGGTATTTTGTTCCACCCCCAAAAGCGACCAAGTACCGCTGGATATATACGGGCTTTGTCCGCTTATCGGCGCGGAAATCACCGCGCTTGCCGTGTCGTGTGTGCAAGGCAAAATCACTTTCGCTTTATATCCTACGAACCGCGCGATTTCTTCGGATAATTCGCCCACTTCCGTCGCAGGTTGGGTAATCTCGCCGAAGAGTTGTTTCTTAAAGCCGAGCTTGTCTACGATATCCCCGTCCCACGTATGCGATTTTGCGTTTACCATTCCCGTCGTAGTGGCGATAGTGTATTCTTGCTTTTTCACCCCCGTCAAACGGAAATGGAAATAATTGGGGAGCAATAAAAAGCTTTTCGCCTTGTCCATTCTACCCGTCAATAAATCGTCGTATAATTGATAAATCGTGTTAAAACTCGCAAACGCAATGCCCGTCTTTTGAAACAATTCGTTAAAAGGAATTTTTTCGTGTACGAGCGGTATCGTCTTTTCCGTACGCCCGTCGCGGTAACAGTAAATATCCCCGATTAGCCCGTCCTTTTCGTCCAAAAGCGCGTAGTCCACACCCCACGTATCTATTCCGATATAACGGGGAATTTTGCCAAGTTCGCCCGCTTTTTTTAACCCGTTTAAAATTTCTCGAAACAAGCGCTCCGTTTCCCAAACCAAATGCGGTTTGCCGTCGTAGCCGATTTTTTCCACCGGTCCGTTGGCAAAACGGTAGATTTCTTCGGTGTGCATTTTGCCCCTTTCCAAGTGCGCCAAAATGTGCCGTCCCGACGACGCGCCTATGTCGATTGCGAGATAATATTGCATAATTTCTCTCCTTGCCGTTGTTGCGTTTTTATTATATCATATTTTAATATTCTTGTCTATATATGTTTGAAATGTTGACAAAAAAGCTTTTTTGTGATAGTATATGAGCATAAACAAACAAAAACAATCAAAATGTAGGGGTATAAAATGTCTTTAAACGAACGGCAAACGCATATTTTGAAAATTTTAAAAGAAAACAAGACGGCAAACGTAAAAGAATTGGCAAAAACGCTGTACGTAAGCGAAGCCACCGTACGACGGGATTTAAAAGAAATGCAAGCCGTCGGGCTTTTGGAACGTTCGCACGGGGGCGCGTGGCTTCCTGAAAACGCGGACGAAATTTCTATGTTTATCCGTATGGAAAAAAACGCGCGTGAAAAGGAACGCGCGGCGACCAAAGCGCTGTTGCATATTCCCCCTTTTAAGTCGGTATTTATCGACAGTTCTTCCACGGCGTTGGCGCTTGCCGAGCGCATGGATTTGAGCTATAAAACGGTGATCACGAACAACCTGCAAACGGCGATTCAGCTTTCCAAAAAGCCCAACATCAATTTGATTTTGCTTGGGGGGAGCGTGCAGTTTAACACCAACTCCACGACGGGGAGCTGGACGAGCAGACAGCTCGAAGATTTTTCTTTCGATTTGATGATTTCGTCCTGCGCGGCGGTCATCGGGGACGAGGCGTTTGAACGCTCGCTCGACCAAAAGGAAGTAAAACGCGTAGCGTTTAAGCACAGCAAAACGCGCATTTTGGTGATCGATCACACCAAGTTTTCGGCGCACGGCACGTACCGCCTTGCCAAGCTTTCCGACTATGACTGCGTCGCGACGGACGCTCCGCCGCCGAGTGAGATTGAGGATGGAAAAATAACCGAGTGGGGACTTTATGTTCAAAGTGATGATTACTATCTTTACAGATTTTTAGCAACTGCGGCAATTGCGGTGGTTTCCCTTATA
>JAZNIR010000023.1:0-1947 GCA_045577595.1 Candidatus Scatosoma sp. | reverse complement strand
TGCCTTTTCTTTGCTTACGGCAATCGTATTCGCCGTCCTTTTAAGCGTATCGCCCTTGCCCGATAAGGTGATTTATCCCGTCAATCAAACGCTGAAAGTGCTTGCGGTGGCAATCGGCGCGTTGCTGTTCGTGCGCGAAGAAAAGGGACTTATCAAAGGTGGCGCAATCGGACTTCTTTTCACCGCGCTTTCCTATCTCACCTTTTCGGCGGTGGGCGGGGATTTTTCCCTTTCGTGGCTAATTTTCGGCGAGCTTTTTTTGGCGCTCTTTACGGGGTGTATATGCGGAGCGCTTGCGGTAAATATCCGTAGATAAGAAAAAATACGGCAAAACCCGTTTAAACCGCTTGCAATTTCTTGAAAAGTATATTATAATTGAGATATAAAAAATAAAACATAGGAGAAAACCACTATGATTAAAACGATTGCGAAACCCGCAGAAAAGAAAACGACGGCTTGCGGAGAATGCAGAAGCACCTGTCAATCCGCTTGCAAAACGAGTTGCACGGTAGGCAACCAATCCTGCGAAAGAATTACCCGCGAAGAAAAAATCGAACGCAAATAATTTTTCTTTAAGGCAGTAACAAAATTATCCACACAGGGCGTAAGAAAGCGCGCGTAAATTTTACGCGCCTTTTTTTGCCGTATAGAAGAAAATAAAAGGACGAGTATGATACACGTATTTGATTATAAAGGCAAAAACTACATATACGACGTAGGTAGCGGTTCGCTTCACGAATGCGACAAGCCTACGGCGGACTATTTAAAGGCGAAAGAATTGGGAGAAGACGTCGATATTACGTATATCACCGACGAGCAAATCGCGGAAATTTTAAACGACGTGGACGGTTTGAAATCGCAAGGTTTGCTTTTTAAAGAAGAAGTAAAAACGTATCCGATAAAGTCGGGGGACGTCAAGGCGCTTTGCATACACATTTGCCACGATTGCAATATGCGTTGTCGTTACTGTTTCGCCGACGAAGGGGCGTACCATTCCAAGCGCGAAAGAATGGATTTGGAAACGGCGAAAAAAGCGGTGGATTTTCTAATTGCCAACAGTGGCAACAGAAAAGTGTTGGAAATGGACTTTTTCGGCGGTGAACCGCTAATGAATTTGGACGTTTTAAAACAAACGGTGTACTACGCGAAAGAACAAGGCGCGAAAGTTGGCAAAAAATTCTTGTTTACGACGACGACGAACGCGCTTTTGTTAAACGACGAAACGATAGAATTTTTCAACGCGGAAATGGAAAACGTGGTGCTTTCGCTCGACGGGCGGAAAGAAGTGCACGACGCGATTCGTAAATCGGTAAACGGAAAAGGCACGTTCGATGTGATAATCGAAAAAATCAAGCGGTTCGTTTCTTTGCGTGGGGAAAAAAGCTATTACGTGCGCGGTACGTTTACGGCGAAAAATCTCGATTTTGGCAAAGACGTGCTCTTTATTGCAGAGCAAGGCGTCGATTCGATTTCTATGGAACCCGTCGTAACCGATATTCCCGATTTACAAATCAAGGACGAGCATATCGGCGCGATTGAAAAGGAATACGAAAACCTTTGCGAAGAATATTTAAAATGCTATAAACAGGGAAAGGGATTTAATTTCTTCCATTTCAATATTGATTTAGAAGGCGGGCCTTGCCTTTCCAAACGCGTTTCGGCGTGCGGTGCGGGTAACGAATATTTCTCGGTTACCCCCAACGGCGATTTGTATCCTTGCCACCAATTCGCAGGGGACGAAAACTTTAAAATGGGTAACGTAACGGACGGGATTTTGCGTACGGATATACGCGAAAAGTTTAAAAATTCTTGCCTTTTCACCCGTAAAAAATGTGGCGACTGTTTCGCGAAATTTATTTGTTCGGGCGGGTGCAACGCCAATAATTACCATTTCAACGGCGACATTGACGAGCCGTACGAAACGACTTGCGCAATGATGAAAAAGCG
>JAZNIR010000022.1:0-2178 GCA_045577595.1 Candidatus Scatosoma sp. | reverse complement strand
GATGTCCGCCGTTTGCGATACGGGATAGGTTAAAAAGCCCATTGGAATAGACGTTTCAAAATTCTTTTGTTTTAATTCCGCCTTTACCGTCGGATTGCGTTCTAACCGCGACAACGTTACCAAATTCATATAATAAAAGGTGAGTTCGGTGAGCTGTTCTACGTGCGATTGTACGAAGATGGTAACCTTTTTCGGGTCGAGCCCGCAAGCGAGATAATCGAGCGCGACTTCCGTAATATTCGCGCGGACTTTTTCGGGATTGTCGAAATTGTCGGTGAGCGCTTGCGCATCCGCTATCATTACGTAAATCTCGTCGAATTTACCGCTGTTTTGCAATTCAACGCGACGTTTGAGTGAGCCGACGTAATGCCCGATATGCAATTTCCCCGACGGTCTGTCCCCCGTCAAAATGATGTTTTTCATAAAAATTTCCTTTCTTTTGCCGTCATTGGCGTATGATTTTTTTGCTTTTTCCGCATACTTACGGTATGAAAAAGTTTTTCCTTACCGTCGTTGCTTTACTGTTCGTTTGCGCCGTTGCGATTGCCATTTGTTCGGCGGATAAAGCCAGCGTTTCCCGCGCGTTTTCGCCCGTACGCTCCCGCATACGTTTACAATACGAACAAGCGGATTTTTAAAATTTTCGCTTATTTTGCGCCGTACGCGTTTCTATACTTGTACATATCGGCAAGATGTTCTTTGCCGTCCACGACGCCTTCTTCGATTGCCGAAATAATATCGTCCATCGTAACCACCGAATACACGTCGATACCAAATTCTTTTTTTGCCGCGCTCACCGCCGAAAGGTCGGAATCGAGCGCTTTTTCTTGCCTGTCGACGGAGATTATCATACCCGCTACTTGCACGTTTGCCGCCGCTTGTAACTTCGGCAAAATCTCTTTAAGCGCTTTGCCCGACGTCATAACGTCTTCAATGATAATCACCTTTTCGCCGTCTACCAGCTGTTTGCCAACGAACAAACCGCCTTCGCCGTGGTCTTTCACTTCCTTTCTATCGAAACAATAGTTCATTTCCGTTTCGTAATCGTGATAAAGGGCGATTGCCGTCGCTACGGAAAGGGGTATGCCCTTGTACGCAGGGCCGACGAGCGTTTCCGCTTGCAAGCCGTTGTCGTGGATACAAGCCGCGTAATATTCGCCGAGTTTCGCGAGCTGTTTGCCCGTTTTATAGTTGCCCGTATTGATGAAATAGGGTGCTTTTCTACCGCTTTTAAGAGTAAATTCGCCGAATTTTAACACACCGTTTTTTACCATAAATTGGATAAATTCTTGTTTGTAAGTAAGTTGCATACGCTTTCTCCTTTATTTTCCGTTTAATTGTAACGTGCCCGTCAAATCCTTGACGTTTTCCACGCCGTGTTTATCGCACCAATCGTTTAAGCCTCTGATGATTTGTGGCATTGCGTAGGGATTGGTGAAATTTGCCGTGCCCACTTGCACCGCTACCGCGCCCGCCATTAAAAATTCGATGGCATCTTCCGCGCAAGTAATTCCGCCCATACCGATTACGGGAATTTGCACCGCTTGCGACGCTTCGTACGTCATTCGTACGGCAATCGGTTTTACCCCCGCGCCCGAAACGCCACCCGTGTTGTTGGCGATAATTGGACGACGACGTTCGATATCAATCGCCATACCCAAGTCGGAGGCCAAGCGGTCTTAGGAAGACAATGTCATAAATCTACTCCTTGGCTCACAGACCGACATGGCTACGATCCGACTTGGACTCACAATCACTTCATCCCCGGGTCCGATACCTGCTGCCATGGCTGCTATATGAAGAGCCGCTGTCCCATTGCTTACTGCTACAGCATATTTCGCACCGGTCACCTCGCAAAGCTTCTTCTCCAGCTCGGTAATCTTCGGTCCACAAGTTAAAGCCGAACTTTTCAGAGTATCCACCACTGCATCGATATCTGCTTGATCAATATATTGCCTTCCATAACCGATAAGGGTCTTACGCACGGGAGTTCCACCATTTATTGCCAGTTTATCCATAAAAACCTCCAAGCATCACTTTAAGCTGCTGTGACGCTGATGTTATTTTTCCAAATCCACGGTCTTAATCAACTCGCGAATCTGCTCTACTGTTAGCCATTCTGTATTGTTTCCGGAACTGTAAGAAAATCCTTCCGGAACCTTTTTACCGGTAGGTACC
>JAZNIR010000021.1:0-4386 GCA_045577595.1 Candidatus Scatosoma sp. | reverse complement strand
ATCGTCCACCGACGAAATCCCACCGCCTACGGTGAGCGGTATAAACACGTTTCGCGCCACTTCCCGTAAAATATCGGTAAAAATCTCCCGATTTTCCGCCGACGCCGCAATATCGTAAAACACCAACTCATCCGCGCCGTTATCCGAATAATATTTCGCAAGCGCAACGGGAGACGCTACGTCTTGCACGTTTTCAAAATTCACCCCTTTCACCACTTTGCCGTGTTTCACGTCCAAACAAGGGATTATCCGTTTCGTTATCATACCTTTTCTCCGTCTTTCGCAAGCGCAATCGCCTGGCGCAAATCAATCGCGCCGATATAATACGCTTTGCCGATAATCGCGCCGTACACGCCTAATTTCGCCAGCGTTTCCACGTCCGTGAGCGACGAAACGCCACCGCTTGCCACGATTTGCATACCGTATTTTTCGGATATTTCCGCGTACAGTTTACAATTCGCCCCTTTCATAGCGCCGTCTTTGGATATATCCGTACAAATCACCGTCTTTACGCCCAGCGTTTTCATTTTTTCCAAAAACTCGTCCAACGTAAAGCGCGATTGTTCCAGCCAACCTTTAATAGCGATTTTTCCGTCCGCCACGTCCGCGCCGACGGCTATTTTTTCACCGTATTTTGCAAGCGCACGTTTTAAAAAATCTTCGTCTTCCACCGCCGCCGTGCCGAGTATTACGCGACTTGCCCCAGCGGATAAATTCGCGTCCACCGTCGCCATATCCCGAATACCCCCGCCTATTTCGATAAAAAGCCCCGTTTCGTTTGCTATCTTTTTTACGATTTCCGCGTGCACGGGCACACCGAGTTTCGCGCCTTGCAAATCAACGACGTGCACTTGTTCCGCGCCCTTTTCTTTAAAATCGCGCGCCACCGCTACGGGGTCGTCGTTGTAAACGGTCATTTGCGCGTAATCGCCTTTAAACAAACGCACCGCTTTATTATCGTATAAATCTATCGCAGGAAAAATCTTCATCGTATTATCCTTTTATTAAACGTTATCGGGCAAAAGCGTACGCAATTCACCCAAATACTCGTCGAAACTGAAAACAAGCGGAATAAACTTTCCGTTTTCAAACCGCACCTTACTCACCGACGCGTTATGCACCCAAGCCACCTTTTTCATTTCTTCCAGCTTTTTATTTTCGCTGTACGTTTGCAAACAACGTATCGGCGTAGCGTGCGTAAACACCGCCACCTTTTGCCCCACGTGATTTTTAGCAATTTCTTCCAATACGCCAAGCACCCGTTTTTGCAAATCCGCAACGCTTTCCCCGCCGTCGGGTTGGGATAACCCTATATTCGAAAGCCACACGTCGTAGCTTTCTTTATATTCCTTTTCTAAATCGTTAAACGTTTTAAAATCCCATTTGCCCGCGTTGATTTCCCGTAAGCGTTCGTCTTTGATAATCGGTAACCCCACCTTTTTCGCCGTCGCTTCCGCCGTATGATACGCCCGCAATAAATCGCTGGAATAAACGACGTTTAATCCGCAATCTTTTAAGTATTCCGCCGTCAATTCGGCTTGTTTTCTACCCTTTTCCGTTAAATCCAAATCGCCGTGTCCCAAAAACACGTCCTTCTCATTCGCTTGCGATTCGCCGTGCCGTATCAAATATATTTCCGTCGTTTTACCGCCCATTTTTCATTTCCTTTTCAATCTTTCTTATCGCAAAACGCTTTCACGATACGAAGCCCAACGTCCCCGCTCTTTTCAGGGTGAAATTGGCAACCGAGCACGTTATCTTTCGCTACGCACGCGGTAATCCATTTCCCGTATTCCGTTTGCGCGATAACGCTATCCGCGCAATCAACGGCGTGATAGGAATGTACGAAATAAGCGCAATCCCCTTCTTTTACGTCGTTTAAAAGAAAATGCGGTTTTACGATATGCAAGCCGTTCCAACCGATTTGCGGGATTTTCAAACAATCGTCCACGTCCCCTTTCATTGGCGTAACCTTTCCTTTCAAAAATCCCAAACCGTCGTGTTCGCCGTATTCGAAACTCTTTTCAAACAACATTTGCATACCAAGACAAATCCCCATTAAATATTTGCCTTTTTGCACTTGTTTTTTCAAAACTTCGTCCAAACCGTTTTTTTTAAGCTTTGCCACCGCGTCGGCAAAAGCGCCCACGCCCGGCAATAAAATTTTATCGGCGTTTTCGATTTCCCGTTTATCACCCGTTACCACGACGTCCGCGCCCACCTTTTTAAACGTGGACTGAATGGAAAATAAATTCCCTACGCCGTAATCAATTACTGCAATCATTCTTTCTTCCTTTCGCCCTTTTAAGCGTTATAAAACACCTTTCGTTGAGGGCACTTCGTCCTTTTTCTTTTCGTCGATTTCCGTAGCCTTTCCAAGCGCCCGCGCCACCCCTTTAAAGGTTCCTTCGATAATATGGTGCGCGTTTTTCCCCGCAAGTTGTTTGATATGCAAGGTAAGCTTTGCTTCTCTTACGAACGCCAGCCAAAACTCTTCGCAAAGCTCGCAATCGAAATCGCCCACTTTTTCCGCCGAAAATTTCAAATCCACCGAAAGATAATCTCTGCCCGAAATATCCACCGCCACCATAATCAACGTTTCGTCCATAGGCAACGTGATATCGCCGTAGCGTTTAATCCCTTTCTTATCCCCAATCGCCTGCAAAAACGCCTTACCAAGCGTAATGCCCACGTCTTCGACGGTGTGGTGATAATCTACTTCCACGTCCCCTTTGCATTTTACGCGCAAATCGTACCCCGCGTGCTTTGCAAACAACGTAAGCATATGGTCTAAAAAACCGCAACCGCTGTTGATTTCGCTTTTGCCCGCGCCGTCCAAATTCAACGCCAACGAAATATCCGTTTCTCCCGTTTTTCTGGCAATTTCGCAACTTCTCATTTCTTTATCTCCCGTAAAATTTCTTTCACTTTCGTTAAAAAGCAATCCATTTGCTCTTTCGTGCCCACCGTAACGCGGTTAAACGCCGAAATGCGCTCCGCGTTGAAATGCCGAACGAGCACTCCCTTTTCTTTTAACTTTTTATACAGCGTTTCCCCGTCCACGTCGTCCGATTTCACAAATAAGAAATTCGTTTTCGACGGCAACACCGTAAAACCGAGTTCTTTCAAAGCGTTTGCCGTATATGCACGGTTTTCCACGATAATTTTGCATTTCTCGTTAAAATACGCTTGATTTTTCAAAGCTTCCACGCCCGCAATTTCCGTCATCTTGTTCACGTTGTAGGGATTGGTGGAATATTTAATCGTATTTAAATCGGCAATCAAGCTTTCTTGCGCAAAGCCCAGCCCCAATCGTGCGCCCGCAAGCGAACGGGATTTAGAAAAGGTTTGCGTAACCAATAAATTGTCGTATTCGTCAATTAGCGAAACGCAACTTTCCCCGCCGAAATCAACGTACGCTTCGTCGATAACCACCACGTTTTCACGGTTGTTTTCAATAATTTCCCGCACTTGCTTTCGCGAAAGCGCCATACCTGTCGGCGCGTTGGGATTGGCAATCACCACCGTACCGCCCGCGTTAAAATAATCGCGCGGATTGATTGAAAAATCTTCCTTTAAGGGGATTTTTTTATACGGTATCGAATGTAATTTTGCAAAAACTTCGTAAAACCCGTAGGAAATATCGGGAAACACGACGGGCGTATCCTTATCGCAAAACGCCATAAACGCAAAATTGAGTATTTCGTCCGAGCCGTTCGTCGGCAAAATTTGCGCGCTTCTAACGCCAAACGTTTCCGCTACTTGTTTTGTGAGCGCAGACAAAGTCGGGTCGGAATACAAATTGCATTTTCCCGCTTCCTTTTCAACGGCGATTTGCACCGCTTTCGGGGGCGCGAACGGCGATTCGTTGGTGTTCAGTTTTACGTACTGTAAATCTTTGGGTTGTTCACCCGGCGTATAAGGCGTTAAGGCTTTATACTTTTCACTGAAAAATTTGCTCATAATCTTATTTCCCGCAACGCGCAATCGCGCTTTTTCCGTGCGCTTGCAGTCCTTCCTTTTCCGCAAAGTACGCCACTTTGTCGGCAACCGCGCAAAGCGCTTCTTCCGTGTAATAAATATACTGCGTTTTCTTCACGAAATCGTCCACCGATAAAGCGGAAGAAAAACGCGCCGTACCGCTGGTAGGCAAAGTGTGGTTCGGCCCCGCAAAATAATCCCCCAGCGCTTCGGGGCAATATTTTCCCAAGAAAACCGAGCCTGCGTGTTTGATTTTATCAAGATACGCAAACGGTTCGTCCACGCAAAGCTCCAAATGTTCGGGCGCAATTTCGTTCGCCACGTCAATCGCGCGCATCAAATCGTCCGCCACGATAATTTTCCCGTTGTTGTCAATCGACGCGCGGGCAATTTCCGCGCGGGGCA
>JAZNIR010000020.1:0-12625 GCA_045577595.1 Candidatus Scatosoma sp. | reverse complement strand
GGCACTTGTTCTTCAAAGAGCTTGCGCACCAAACCCGCTACGCTACGCGAAACGAGAATTTGCGAATTTCTACCGCTGTTTTTTACGCGTTTTACAAACACTTTAATCGTGTCGCCAACCACGTATTTTTCGCCAACGACTCTATCTTGGGGCAACATAACCCCTTCGATTTTCTTATCGCCGAGTTCGACGTAAACGTTTTTATCGTCGATTTTACGGATAACCCCTTGCATCAATTCCCCTTCCTTGTCGGAGAATGCCGAGAAAGTGTTGTCCCGTTCCGCTTCGTGCAATTTTTGCAAAATAACTTGTTTTGCCGTTTGCGCCGCAATACGCCCAAAATCTTTCGGCACGAATTCTTTTACAATCACGTCGCCGATTTGGTGATTGGGATTTAATTCTTGCGCGTCTTGCAAGGAAATTTCCTTATCTTTATCCGTTACTTCTTCTACGACGTAACGGCTTGCTTTAAACGCAATCGTTCCCTTGTCCGCGTCGAGCGCAACGGATACTTCCGCGCCCCCTTCGTATTGTTTTTTGTAAGCGGACGCAAGCGCGTTTTGCAACGTTTCCAAAAACGCTTCTTCACTAATCCCCTTTTCTCTTACCAAATCGGTAAGCGCAGCAAAAAACTCCTTGTTTTCCATTGTTGTAATCTCCTATTTAATTTTTGGTAAATTTATTTTTATTTTTTTTAATTATATCAGTCCGTCGAAATCAATCGCGCGACATATTTTCGCAATCTTCGATTTTTCCAATTTCAAGCCTTCGCCCTTTTCTTCAATCGTAACCGTGTTGTCGTCGAACGCAAGCAACTTGCTTTCGAAAAACTTTTTGCCCATATACGGCGCAAACAGTTTTACTTCCACCTTTTCGCCCAAACATTTTTGAAAATCCCGTTCCGTTTTCAACGGTCTATCCAGTCCCGGACTGGAAACGTTAAGCGTGTACGCGCCCCCGAACGTCGGGTCGAGCTCGTCTAAAACGGGGTCGATAGCGCGATGGAATTTTTCGCACGTGTTTAAGTCGACGCCCGTTTCCGTGTCGATATACACGGTAAGCGCGGGTTCTCTGCCTTGTTTAAATTCGATTTCCACGATTTCCAAGTTCAATTCTTCTGCTATCGGCTGTAAGACGGCGGATATTTCTTCGATAGATTTTACTTTCATCTTCTCTCCATATAAGAAATATTGAGAGTGGCAACCCACTCTCAATATCCAACAAGTGAACTATTAAGCATACTTATTATACCATTATTCTTTCGTATTTGCAACTGTTTTGCAAGCGTTTTTCAAAAAAAATTTTTCGCTTATCTTTTAAAAGATAAGAAATTACAAATCCCAAATCCTTTTCGCGTATTCTTTTATCGAACGGTCGGCGGAGAATTTCCCTGAACTTGCCATATTTTCTAAACATTTCGTCGTAAACTCTTCGCTTCCGTACTCGGAAAGGAGCGTCAGTTTCGCCCGCACGTAACTTTCGAAATCGTACAACACCAAATACTTATCCGCTTCGTTTCCATATAGCAAACTGTCGTAAATCGCCTTTAACGTACCCGTTCCGTTGTCGTCAAACGTGCCGTCGATAAGCGTGTTCACCGCCCGTTTTAAAGCGGGATTTTTTTCAAGGATTTTCATCGGCTGGTAGTTTCTTTTTATTTCTTCCACTTCCGAAACCGTCGCCCCGAAGATATAATTATTATTTATACCCGCTTCTTGGCAAATTTCCACGTTCGCCCCGTCCAGCGTCCCAAGCGTTACCGTGCCGTTAAGCATAAATTTCATATTGCCCGTACCGCTCGCTTCCATACCCGCCATTGAAATTTGTTCGGAAACGTCCGCTCCGCACACCATTTTTTCCGCGTAGGAAACGTTGTAATTTTGCACGAAAACCACCCGCATAATATCGTGCATATCTCCGTCGGCGTTGATTTTTTTAGCGATTTCGTTGATAAATTTGATAATCGCTTTCGCCATATAATATCCGGGCGCGGATTTTGCTCCGAAAATAAAGGCTGTGGGCTGAATTTTCGGTATCGTTCCGTCCTTTATTCCTTGATAGATATATAAAATGGAAAGGGCGTTTAAAAGTTGCCGTTTATATTCGTGTAAGCGTTTGATTTGCACGTCGAAAATAAACCGTTCGGGCAAGTATATTCCTTCGCGACGGGCAACGTATTCGGATAAGCGACGCTTGTTTTCCCTTTTGATTTCCAAAAATTTTTCACGGAATTCGCTATCGTGGATATACGCTTTTATTTTAGCGATTTCCCGTAAATCGGTTTTCCACGTTTCCCCTATTCGGCTTGTTATTTCTTTCGCCATTTTCCGATTGTTTAATAAAAACCATCTACGGGGCGTTATGCCGTTGGTAACGTTGACGATTTTATTGGGATACGTTTCGTGCCAAGCGCGGAACGTGTCTTTCCGCAAAATATTCGTGTGAATTTCCGCTACGCCGTTTACCTTTTTACAAACGTACAAGGCAAGATTTGCCATATGCACTTTATCGTCCTTTATGATAAACAAACCCTTTTTATCCAAGCCGTCCTTTTGCAATCTTTCTTCGATTTTTTCGATAATCGACCAAATCTCCGGCAAAATTTTCCGCACCGTTTCTCCTTGCCATTTTTCCAACGCTTCGCCAAGTATCGTATGATTGGTAAAACAAAAAACGTTTTGACAAACCCCAAACGCTTCTTCAAACGTACACCCGTCCTTTTCCAACAAACGGATACATTCGGGAATGGCGAGCGTAGGGTGCGTATCGTTTAATTGAAAGACGTGCGCCTTGAAACATTCCGCCGTCGTCGCACCCTTTGCTTTCGTGCGTTTTATCACGTTTTGCAAGGACGCGGAAACGAGAAAATACTGTTGCCTTAAACGAAGCAATTTTCCTTCCGCTTGATTGTCGTTGGGATATAAAACGTCGGTAATCGACGTAGCGTCGAAATTGCGTTCCGCTTTTTCCACACCGCGCATTTCGTCAAACAGCGAAAAATCAAACTTTTCAATCGGCTCGCTTTGCCAAAGGCGTAGCGTATTGATACACCCCCCGCCGTAACCGATAACGGGCGTATCGTACGGCACGGCGTACACCGAAAAATCGGCAAAATCCACCCGTTCGCGCTCGTTCTCTTTACGTATGCTCCACGGGTCGCCGAACGCCAACCAATCGTCCCCTTCTTCCACTTGAAAACCGTCTTGGAATTTTTGTTTAAATAAACCGTAGCGATAACGAAGTCCGTACCCGTCCAACGGCAAATTTTGCGTTGCCCCGCTCTCCAAAAAACAGGCGGCAAGTCTGCCCAAACCGCCGTTGCCAAGCGCGCGGTCTTCCACCTCTTCAAAGCGGGCAATATCCACCCCGCGCGATTTTAAAAACTCGTAAACTTCTTTAAGCACCCCTAAATTAAAAAGATTGGAATACACGGCGCGCCCCACCAAAAATTCAGCGGAAAAATATCCGCACCGCTTATTTTCTCCAATCGCTCCGCTTGGCGCGGGCGTGCGTATGCCCGTCCAATCGTCGCTAATTTGCGCCATCACCGCTTTAGATACGGCAACGTGTAACTGCGCGGTGGTGGCGGTGGTTTCGTCCACCCCGTCCAGCCGTAAATGCGTGGTGCAATCGTGTAAAAAACGCTCTTTGTTAAAATTCATATAACCCCCGTTAAAATAACCGTATTACACACATTTTTCCCGTTTTTTATGCTTTTAATCGTAAAAACGAAAAAATACCGCTTTGGTTTAAGCGGTATTTTATTTATTCTCGTTGATTTTGCGTTGTCTTGGTGGTCTTTTCTATTTCTTCGCTCGCCGTTTTTTCCGTTCGGTTTTTCAGCGAAGATAAATACTGCGCGTATTCTTCTTCGGTGATTTTAGGCACTTTGTTTTTACGTTTCGACGATTTACTCATACAAAATCCTCCGTTTGGAATTTGTAAAAAGTATGCCCGTTTGCGCCCGCCTTTATACCGATTAAAAAAGAATATACAAGAAATTGTTTTTGCCGTCGTTTACGATTTTCGTCATTGCTCTACGCATTTTTCTACGCAAGTCGACGGGCATTCCGCCCGTTTTCCCCGAAAGTTCGTCGTGCACGAGCGCACGCAACGATTTGCCGAATATGTTCGTTTGCCAAACTTCTTCTTCCCCTTCTTCGTACGTTTTTATCGTATCGTCGATAAATTCTTCCCCTTGCTGTTTCGTGCCGATTATCGGATTTACGCTCCCTGATACGTCCACTTTAATCACGTGATAACTCGTCGCGTTTGCTTTAAACCGCACGCCGTAACCCGCGCCTTTTTTGATAAGTTGCGGTTTTTCAAGCTGATATTCTTCTTCGCTGGGATACACGATACCGTACCCGTTTTCTTCCGCGTCTTCAAACGCCGTTTTGATTTTATCGTACGAACGTTTCGTTTCCGCAAGCGAACGCACGTATTGCATCAACGCCAAATCGTCGCCGATATCTTCCCCACATTCGTCGCTGACTACTTTATAAAACAATCCGTCTTTTACGTCGACGAAAATCTCCGCTTTTCCCCGCCCTAAATCCATTTTAATTTCGGCAGGATTTATAAAATCGGACGTTTCGTCAAACAACGTTTCCAGCGCAAAACAATCGCGCATTTTACAAAGTTTCGGCGCAATCTTTTTAAACGCGGAAAGCAACGTATTTACCGTTTCGTTGCTTTCGGGAAACGATTGCAACCACTCGGGAATACAAACTTCCACGCTTGCAAGCGGGAATTCGAAAAGTACCGTTTGCATAATCTCGCAAAGTTCCTTTTCCCCTAACGTTTCCACGTTTACCGCCAACACGGGCGCACCGTATTTTTCTTCAAGGCTCTTTTTCAAAGCGGTTGCCGACGACGGTTTTTTACAGTTTAATAAAATAACGAACGGCTTTCCAATCGCTTTGAGTTCGGCAACGGCGCGTTCTTCCGCCACCACGTAACCGCTACGGGGAATTTCCGTAATACTGCCGTCCGTCGTAACCAAAACGCCTATCGTGGAATGTTCTTTAATCACCCGTTCCGTCCCAAGCGCCGCCGCTTCTTCAAAGGGCATCGGCGTTTCTTTCCAAGGCGTTTTTACAAGGCGGGGCGCGCCGTCTTCTTCAAAACCGTTTGCGCCTTCCACCGCAAAACCGACGCAATCCACCAGCCGTACTTTCGCTTCCGCGCCTTGCGCGATTTGAATTTTCGCCGCTTTGGCGGGCACGAATTTCGGCTCGGTTGTCATCACCGTTTTCCCTTCCGCCGATTGCGGAAGTTCGTCCGTCATTACGGCAAGCGCGTCCCCGTCCGCATTCGGCAACACCAGCGTTTCCATAAAACGCTTGATAAAGGTGGATTTCCCCGTACGGACAGGTCCTACGACGCCAATATAAATATCCCCGCCCGTACGATTTGCTATGTCTTCATATACGCTGTAATTTTCCATTAACGACCTCCCTTACGTTGTATGCGGAAAGGTTGATGTTTTTTTATACTCTTTTATAAAAAAATTCCCGCAAGCAAACCTTACGTTTTACTATATGCGGGATTGTTTTTGATTATGAAAAGATTATTTATTTTTGGTTACGTATTTTTTAGCTACGGAAATTCTCGTTTTCGTTACGCACCGCTTTTTGCGCGCTCGCTTCTACGGCAAGATATTCGCTATCCCCCGTAAAATCGCGCGGTTCGTTATATTCGCCCCCAAGCGCCTCAATCGCGTATTTCAATTCTTGAAATTGTACGAAACCGAGCGTTTCGTCTTCTATTCGTTTAAGTAGGATTGGCAAAGCGCGTTCGTCGCCGTACGCCGCTAAAAAACTGGCGCGCATTGCCAAGTTTTCGTCTTCTTGAAAAGCGGAAAGCAAAATTGCAAACACCCGTTCGTCCCGTTCTTTTACGCGAGAGAGTATTTCCAGCATTGCTTCGGGCGCAATTTTTTTCGCGTACGCGTTTAACACCCGTTCTTTTACGGCGTCCGCGTGATATTTGAAAATTTCAATCACGTCGTTTTTTAAATCTTCGTCCGTCGTTTCACTTTCCAACAACGTAAAATAAGCGTCGTATGCGCGCGCGTCGTCCCCGATTAAATTCAAAGCGTAAATCGCCGACTGCGTATCGTCAAACAACATAGAAACCAACGTTTCCACGACGTCCCTGCGTTCCGTTTCCGCGCATAAAAATTCGGGAATCGGCACGTCCGTTTGCAAATGCGCGCGGAGCGTTTCCACCAACTCGGTATCGCTCATTTTTGCGTAATATTCTTTGGGCGTGCACTTCACTTTCGCCACGTACGTATCGCCGAATTTTTTATACAAACGGGGAATAACGTCTTCCCATTCTTTTTCGGTGTATTTATTTTTATTTTCTTCCATATATTGGGTAAGTTTTTCGTCAAACATACCGTCAAAATCAATCAGTTTCATTCTTTTTTTCCTTTTCATTTTGCGATTGCGCGGTAAAATTCGTTTCTTCCACCGTATTCGTTATTTCCACGAGTTTTTGCACCCGTTCTTTATCCGCCTCAAACGCGTCGTAAATAAATTTTTCGTTTGTCCCCAATTCGTGCAATTCCGAAAGCATATATATCGCGCAAGCGATATCCCCTTCTTTTTCAAACAAATCGAGCGCGTCCGTCTTTTCCACTGCCCTATAAAGTTTCTCCGACGCCCGTTTCATTTTGAGCGCGTAGCCGTCCTTTACAATCGAAAATCTCGACGCCGTTTTCGCATAGCCCTGTAAAAACATTTTACGCTTTTTTCGACCGATTTGAATACGGTAAATCGGCACGTACCGATAAATATGCCCGAGCACCACCCCGATATCCGCGTCTTTATTCCGCATATATAACATACGCAAGATTTCTATTTTAAACACGTCCAACACTTCATAATCTAACGTTTTTTCTTGCAAAAATTCGTCCGCGCGCGCTTTTTCCGCCGCCGTTAAGCCCAAATATTGCAAATCGTGGTCGTTGCCGTCCATTTCGTCGAAACACCATTCGAAATACCCGTCGTGTAACGCCACCAACCCCAGCAAAGACGCTTCGTCTTTTTCTTTGCTAATCATTGTAACGAGCGAGTCGCAACGCGCTTCCCGTTCTTCATTCGGTAAATGGTAGAAATAGGTAAATTCTTCCGGTTTACACAGCCATTCTCCCGTTTCTTTGGCATACCGTAAAACGAACAAGAAATATTTTGCCACTTCCGCTTCGGGGTGAATGGTACAAAGCCTATCCAACGCGTCTTCCGCAACGTCCGTCTTTCCGCATTTAAACGCCGAAATCCCTTTAAAATACAACATTTTCCCTTCGTAGGGCATTATTTTTTCCAACTGCTCGAACTTTTTCAGGGCTTCTTCGTGCAAACCGTTTTCGCAACAGACGGTTGCCACTTTATACAACTCTTCTTCTTCCGTTTGTTCTTCGTTTGCCAAACGCTTGGCTATGGCAAGGCTTTCTTCCGTTTTATTTTGTTCGAGATACGCCGCCGAAAGGGTTGCCAACGTCCGCACGTCGCGCGGTTCGTCCAACAACAATTCTTGGCAAATCGTTTCCGCGCGTTTCGCTTCGCCCGATAAAAGATACGCCACCGCTTGCATTTCTTGCGCTTGCGGATATTCTTTCGCGCCTTTTTCCACGCGGGAGAGTATTTCAATCGCGCGCGCGCAATCGCCCGCTTTCAGCGCTTTCGAACCCCCTTCCATTTCCAAAGAATAATCCGCCTTTTCGGGGGGATAAGTAACGCGCAAATGCGAGCCTTTTTTCTTGGAAAACGTTTCCGCTATTTGCATTTTCGCTTCGGGCGGGAGCGTACTGTCCACTTCCATCAGCTTTTTATAATAATACGCCGCTTGCGTTTCGTAGCCCATATTTAAATAGTTTACCGCAAGCCCTTCGTACGCTTCGGGAAGGTCGGCGTCGCCCGCTACGTTTAAAAAACGATACCACCATTTCAAGGCGACGGACGGCAAATTCATTCCTTCGTATATATCCGCAATCCGCGCGTATATTTCTTCGTCGCCACCAAATTCGACGTATTGACGGTAAGCAAACCGCAAGGCGGAAATATATTCGCCTTTGTTGTAATACTTATCCGCCATATTGCCGAAACGTTCGGAGCTAAAATCTATTTTTTTCGTCTTTTTTTCAGCCATTATTTCTCGCTTATTTTAATTTTTTTTAAATATTTCGTCGGCGTCTTTTTCCGTAAATACGTAGTCGGTGTTACAATAATGACAATGCACTTCTACTTTTCCTTCTTCACGGATAATTTTGCGCATTTCCCGCTCGCCAAACGACGTTAACACAGCGCTTAAATATTCCCGCGAACAGTTGCACTTATAGATTGCCTTTCGCATAGACCAAACGTTTTCCCGCTCTTCGAAAAAGGACAAAACCCCTTCTTCTACGCCCTTATCCCGCGCGGAAACCAGCAAGTTTTCCATAGGCATTTCCGCCGTCTTTTTAAGCGCATCTTCTTCCGCAAACGGGAGCGGTTGCAACGCCACTACACCCGCAAACGAAATTTCGTCCTTTTCGTTAAATTCCACCGTCGTATAAATGCGGGTGGGGAGCTGTTCGCTGGCGGCAAAATACTGCTCGAACGCGCCGTCGATTGTTCTATCGTCCAGCCCGCACGAGCCGACGAACGGACGGTTGTAACCGTCGTCGCGAATCACCGTAAACGAACCGCCACCTTGCAAAGCGTTCTTTTCCAAAGCTTGCATATCTTCGCCAAAAAGAGACGGATTTTCAATGTATCCACGTAAATACAACTTTTGATTGCCCGAAATGCCAATCCCGCCACATTCGCCGTCCGTCTTTAACGAAAGGGAAATTTCCCCTTTTTCCATCTTCAAACACGCGCTCATATACGTCATAGCAGAAAGCGCTTTGCCAAGTAAATACGCCGAGCCTTTGGTAAGATTATGCCGTTTTGCACTTTCTTGCACGAGCGCCGTCGTGTCCGCCACCGTCAAAGATACTTGTCCGCCGTATATTAGCGTACGCAGTACGTTTTCCATTACACATCTCCCTTTTGCGCCAAGAAACAAATCCTATCCGCGCTTTCTTTATCCAAACCTAAATGCCCTTCCACTTCCAACACCGTAAAACCGTTTATTTTTAAAGCGTCTATAATTTCCTTTTCCGTATAAACGTACTGCACGTGCCGTTCGTCCAAGCGGGTGTAACCGCCGTTCGCGCCTTTTATAAACAACGTTACGTCCAACGTCGCTTTATCGCCTAAAAGGGAGTTGAACGATATGTACGTAACGTCGTCCCTATCGTCCACGCTTACAGTATTGTTCAATTTTTCTTCAAATTTGCGCTTGGAACTTACGTCGAATAAAAATATCCCGCCCCTTTTCAAACCGCTTGCCACGTTTTTAAACGCCGTTTGCAATTTATCTTTGGGAATATAATTCACGCAATCGTTGATTGCCGTTACGAAATCGAATTTCTTTTGCGGTTTTTTCTTGGTGATATCCCCTAAAACGTATTCCCCGCGCACCCCGTCTTTTAAAGCGTTCTCTTGCGCGCAATCAAGCATTTCCGCCGACGCGTCCATACCCGTCGTTTCGTATCCCGCTCTTTTAAAAGCGCGGGTAAACCAACCGCCACCGCAACCTACGTCCAATCCCGTTTGCAACGGAAAGCGTTTTAATTTCATAATTAAATACTGCGACCAATTTTCATAGTCGCAGTCGTCGTTGAGATATTCAAACCACTTCGCAAGATTTGCGTACGCCTTTTGTTTTTCCATTTTTAATCTCCGCGCCCAACGTTTTCACGTTCGTATATCGGTAAGCGTCAACGTCAATCGCCAAGCATCTTCGGCGGTTTACGTTTTTTCTTACCCTTTTTATCCAACGCGTCGGCAAGCGCTTTTTCCCGTTCTTCGAATTGTTTATTATATTCCACGTAGCGCAAGTCGTTTTTATGTTCTTCCGCGTAATTCTCCGTATCTTCCATAATATTTTGTTTGCTTTCTTTCAAGCGTTTCAAGTCTTCGCGCGAGAAAGAAGTAGGCAATTCGTAGACTTGCAACGAATCGTCAATCGGTTTAATCGGGCGCGCCACCAAACGGGATTTTCCGTGCGCCAAAATCATACGTTGATATTCGATAGACGTCGCGCTGTCGTCGCCCGTAAGCGTAGACGTGCCGTCTTTGTTGTAAATACCCCTTCCCACTTTTGCGCCCGAAAGCTTGGGATTGATATATTTATCAAACACCCATTGCGCGAAATCCAGCCACAGCAAAAGTGCGTAGGAAAGCCCGAACAGCAATACGATAATCACGCCTATTATCATTATAATCGTGCTGTTTACGAACAATAACGCAAAAGGCAATATCGCAAGCGCGCCGAAGAAAATGGATTGGAATATCGTGCCAATCGTCATTAAAAACGCATTACGGAGCATTGCGAAAAATTTAAACTTATAGTTTACGCCAAGCGCTATCATCCAAAAGGAAACGAGCGCCGCAAATACGATAAAGACGTAACTTACCCCTTTGGAAACGTTTAAAAATACTTCTTGCCACTTACTCGTCGTCCCTACTTTCAAAGTAAAATCGGCAAAATTTATCATCGTACCGCAAAGGGTTAACACGAGCGTAAAGAAGATTGCCGTTTGCAACGCGTTTTTAAAGTTGAGTTTAATTCCACGCCAAAAATCGTTGGCAACGAACACCCCTTCCGTCCAAACCATATTCCGCACGACGTACATACCGCCCGACATACCTACCGCCGCGATAATCGACGTAATCATTATGCCGAGATACAAAATCAAACCGTTTTGTAGCGCCAACATTTCCGCAAGTCCCTTTTGCGAGAGATTTGCCATAATCACCCCCGCTCCACCGGGTGCAATTCCCGCCGAAAAAGGATAAATACCGCCAAGCCCGTCGATAAACATATTATATAAAATGAGTACGGCAAATAAAGGCACGAAAAACAAAATCGTCAAAAGGTTTACTTTTACCAGTTTGCCGAAATTTCCTTTAAATATATCCCAAAATAATTGCCAACGGTTGGTGGGAAGCGTACTTCTCGCGTATTCTTCGCTCTTTTCTTTCCCTTCCAACATACGGGCGATAAAACCTTTCTTTTGTTGCGCCATTATAAAAACTCCAAACTGTATTCAACCAAAGGTTGTTCGTGTGAAATACGGTTTTATATACCACGCCAAGCCGATTTTTAAACGGTAGTTTTTTAAAAAAACCGCAAAAATCACCACTTTTTATTTCACTGCCTATTCATTGTACTACAATTCTACGATTTTTTCAAGGATTTTAAGGAATTTTTTCAAAAAAAAACGGAAGTTGTGAAAATTTATGAAAAATCTTTGACAAAAGCAAAATTATATGCTACAATAATGTCGTTAAATAGAGGAGCGGACGAACATCAGTACCCGCCACGCGCAAAAAAGCCGGTTTTGCATAAAAACGTGGCTGTTGGGAAAGGGTATCTCCGCCGAAGCGCATTTATCGTCTTGCTTGCGCTGGGCATACGGGAGAATACCCGTATGACTGTCACCGTTTTGTGAAGCACTATTTACGTTAAAAATCCCAAACCTTTTCGGATTTTTCACTGCTTTTTCAGGACGGGCGCACCCGTCCTTTATTTTTATAAATTCCGTATTCAATTTTAAGGAGATATACATTATGAAAAAATACAACGTAGGCGTAATCGGCGCAACTGGTATGGTAGGGCAAAGATTTATGCTCCTTTTGGAAAACCACCCTTGGTTTAACGTCGTCGCGTTGGCGGCGTCTGCTCGTAGCGCAGGCAAAACGTACGAAAACGCAGTAGGCGATAAATGGGCGTTCGAATGCCCTATCCCCGCTAAATACCGCGATATGGTGGTGCTTGACGCGGAAGCGGATATGGATAAAATCGCAAGCGCGGTGGATTTCGTGTTCTGCGCCGTCAATATGGACAAAGCAAAAATTCGCGCGTTGGAAGAAGCGTACGCAAAAAAGGAAGTGCCCGTCGTTTCCAACAACTCCGCGCACCGCTTTACCCCCGACGTACCGATGGTCATTCCCGAAATTAACGCCAATCATTTAGACGTTATTTCCGCGCAAAAATCCCGTTTGGGCACGAAACGCGGGTTTATCGCGGTTAAATCCAACTGCTCGTTACAATCGTACGTGCCCCTTTTGCACCCGTTGAAAAAATACGGCGTAAAACAAGCGGCGGTTTGCACCTATCAAGCGATTTCCGGCGCGGGCAAAACGTTTAAGACGATGCCTGAAATTCTCGACAACGTTATCCCCTATATCGGCGGCGAAGAAGAAAAGAGCGAAAAAGAACCGCTTAAAATTTGGGGAGAAGTGGCAAACGGCGAAATCGTTTCCGCAAACGGTCCGCAAATCACCGCGCAATGTTTGCGCGTACCCGTTTCCGACGGACATACGGCGGCTGTTTTCGTAAGCTTTGAAAACAAACCGAGCAAGGAAGAAATTCTCGACGCTTGGAAAAACTTCTCGGGCGAAGCGCAAGCGTTAAAACTCCCTTCCGCTCCCGCACAATTTATCCGTTATTTCGAAGAAGACAACCGTCCGCAAGCGAAATTGGACAGAATGGAAGGCAACGGTATGAGCGTTTCGGTGGGTAG
>JAZNIR010000019.1:0-3974 GCA_045577595.1 Candidatus Scatosoma sp. | reverse complement strand
TCCATAACGTGTTCTAATACTTTCGGTCCTGCAAGCGAGCCTTCTTTGGTTACGTGCCCGATAATGAAAAAGGCGATATTTTTCGATTTGGCAATCCGCATCAGTTTGGACGCGCATTCCCGTACTTGCCCGACGCTACCCGCCGACGACGAAAGCGATTCGGTGTACACCGCTTGGATGGAGTCGATAACGACGAATTCCGCGTCGCCAAGCTCCGTTTCGATATCTTCTAAACACGTTTCGTTGAGCAATAATAAATTTTCGCCGTTTACACCCAAGCGCTCGCAACGCATTTTCACTTGCGAACAGCTTTCTTCGGCGGAAACGTACAACACTTTCGACGTTTTTGCAAGATGCGCGGAAACTTGGGTGAGTAAAGTGGATTTCCCAATGCCCGGGTCGCCCCCTAAAAGGACGAGCGAACCGCGTACAATCCCGCCACCGAGCACCGTGTCGAATTCGTCTACGCCACTTTTCACGCGGTTGTATTTTTCAAAGCCGATTTTCGATAACGGAAGGGCGCGCGTTTTTATGGACGATACGCCCACGCGCGGATTTTTTATCGGCTCGACTTCGCGTATCAGCTCTTCTTGCATCGTATTAAAATTGCCACAGTCGGGGCATTTGCCAAGCCACTTGGGGTTGGCGTAGCCACATTCGCTACAAACGAATTGACTGGTGGGGGATTTGGTTTTTGCGGGCATAAGAAACTCCTTATTGAAAGTTTGCGAATTAAAAGTTTGCAAGGCGGTTGCCTTGCGGATTTTTTATTTTAAAAGTACGTACGCGTGGACGGTGATGCCTTTCCCTTCGCCGACGTAGCCAAGTCCTTCGTTCGTGCCTGCCGTAACGCCGACTGCCGTCGGGTCGATACGCAAGGCGCTTGCAAGGGCGTTTTGGATTCGTTCGATATACGGCGCAAGGCGGGGCGTTTCCGCTTGAATGGCGATGGAAACGTTTTGCACGGAATATCCCCGTTCTGCGATTAAGGACAATACTTCGTTTAAAAGTTGCATAGAATCGGCGTTTTTAAACTGCGGGTTGGAATCGGGGAAATAGAAACCGATATCCCGTAAACCCGCCGCCGAAAGCAATCCGTCCATTAAAGCGTGCGCAAGCACGTCGCCGTCGCTGTGAGCGATTAAACCGCTTTTCGCAGGGATTTTTACACCTGCGAGCAATATATAATCTTGGTCTTTGCCGAATGCGTGCGTGTCGACGCCGAAACCGCAACGGGCGTTCGATTTAAAATCGCGCGCGTACGTTAATTTTATATTCTCGGGCGCGCCTGCGCAAAGACGGGGTTCGCCACAATAGAGAGAAAACACCGAAGAATCGTCGGTAAACGTTTCGCTTTCGTTGCGCACCGCTTGCGCGTACGCGTAGCGGATATTTTCCAAATAAAAACCTTGCGGGGTTTGGATTTGATAGAGTTTGTCCCGATTGGGTACGCTCTTGATAACGCCCTTTTCGCAAACGGCAACCGTGTCGGTGCAAGGAATGGCGCAAACACCGCTCCCGTACGCTTTCACCGATTGGATACATTCGTCGATAAGCTGACGGGTAACGAACGGGCGCGCGCCGTCGTGGATAAGCACTACGTCGCCCGTCGCTACTTGCAAAGCGTTATGTACGGAAAGCAAGCGCGTTTCCCCGCCGAGTACGATTTTCACGCGGGAGAAGGGGTCGCAAAGGGCGGTGATTTCGTCGAAATCGTCCTTGCTTGCCGTTACGATAATTTCGTCGATTTGCGGATAGTCGAACGCGGAAAGCGTTTTTTTAAGTACCCGTTCGCCGTCAAGGGGAACGAGCAACTTGTTTTTTTGGAAACCGGCGCGGAAACCTTTGCCCGCGCAACAAATGATAGCGGATACCGTCGTTTTCATACAATCACCTCGTAAAGGCTGGATGCCTCGTCTTTTTTTACCGTTTCTTTTACGTTTAGAATACGGAATTTAAAACTGCCCGACGCGTACAAAACTTCCACTTCGTCGCCGATTTTGACGTTTGTGGAAGGTTTAGCCGTCTTGCCGTTGATTAGTACTTTGTTTTCCCCGCACGCTTCTTGGGCGACGGTGCGCCGTTTTAAAATGCGGGATACTTTTAAAAATTTGTCGATACGCATAGGTGGATAAGTCCTTTAAAAAAGATAAAAAATTTTCAAAAAAAAGCAAACGGAGCGAAAAAATGCTTGACATCTTGTCCGCCGAGAGATATAATTAGATAATGTATAATTACGCTTACTATGGCGTATTTTGCGCGGAGCAAGAAATTTTCAAATGGAAAAAATCGCGGAAAGCCTTACATTCAAAGGGGAAAAGGCGATTTTGCCAAAATCTTCGTTTCTCTTATTATACCGCAAAATTCGGCAAAAGTAAAGCGTAAAAAGAAAAAAATATAAAAACGTTAAAAAATTCGATTTTTATCGATGAAAAGATATACTCGGTGAATCGCTAAAAAAAATTAAAAGGAGCAATTTTAACGAAATGGATTTACCTGTTGTAAAATTCGGCAAAACCGAAAGAAGAAAATTCGGTTCAATCAACGAAGTTATTGATATACCCGACCTCGTTGAAATCCAAAAGGACAGCTATAATGCGTTCATAAACGAAGGCATTAGCGAGGTGTTTGAGGACTTCTCTCCCATCACCGACTACTCCGACCATTTTGAACTCTACTTTTTAGAGCACAGATTTGGCGACAAACCCAAGTATGACGAAAAAGAATGCCGTACGCGCGACGCTACGTACGCGCTTCCTTTGCGCGTGAAAGTCCGCCTTGTAAACAAGGTGAAAAACGAAGTCGTCGACCAAGAAGTCTTTATGGGCGATATGCCTTTAATGACGGAAAACGGCGCGTTTATTATCAACGGCGCGGAACGCGTTATCGTTTCCCAGCTCGTCCGTTCGCCCGGCGTGTATAACAATTCGAGCAAGGACAAGACGGGCAAGGAAATGTTTGCAACTACCGTTATGCCCAATCGTGGCGCTTGGTTGGAATTCGAACAAGACGCGCAAGACGCTTTGTACGTGCGCGTGGACAGAAAGAAAAAGCTTTGCGTAACGGTGCTTTTGCGTGCGCTCGGCTACGGTTCGAACCGCGCGATTGAAGATTTGTTCCCTGCGGACAAGATTATCGAATCGACCCTTGCAAAAGATACGGCAAAGAGCGAATCGGACGGTTTGTACGAATTGTACCGCCGTTTGCGTCCCGGCGAAGCGCCTACGGAAGATTCCGTAAAAGCGCATTTGTTTAACTTGTTCTTCGACCCCCGTCGTTACGACATTTCCAAAGTGGGTAGATACAAATACAACAAGAAATTAAACCTTGCTTACCGTTTGGCTGGATGCCGAGTGGCGGATACGGTGATTAACCCCGAAACGGGCGAAGTTATCGTTACGGAAGGGGAAAGAGTTTCCGAAGCGCAAGCAAAAGAAATTCAAAACTGCGGTATTAACGAAATTTTCGTGTTGGTGGACGACCCCGTAGACGGTGAAATCCGTCATAAGATTATCGCGAACAACACGGTGGATTTCTCGGCGGTTTCCGATATTCCCGTGCAAGCGCGTGCGAAAGATTTCGGTCTTTTGCCCACCATTCATTACCCCAACTACAAATTCTCGAAGTTAATTGCGGAAGAATGCGCAAATCTCTCCGTAGACGAAGTGGCGGACAAGTACGTTGACGAAATCAACGAACTTTATAAAACGCAAGAAAAAGCGGAAGAACCGGACGAAAAGCCCGAAGAAAAGAAAAACCGTGAAAAGAGAAAGGACAACCGTCAAAAATTCGTTGCGGCTTGTAAGCTCTTCCACGAAATTTTGGCAAGCGAATCGCCCGTGCCTACGGCGGAACAAAAGAAAGAAATCCGCCCGCTCGTGGAAAAACTTTGCCACAAACACGTTACGGTGGACGATATCGTAGCGTCCATTTCCACCAACCTCGATTTGAAGTACGGTATCGGTACGATTGAC
>JAZNIR010000018.1:0-7200 GCA_045577595.1 Candidatus Scatosoma sp. | reverse complement strand
CTCGACCACGGCGCTGACTTCGAGATTTGTAAGTCCGCAATCGACGGCGGTTTCACGTCCGTTATGATCGACGCTTCTTCTCATCCTTGGGAAGAAAATATCGCGATCACGAAGAAAGTGGTTGAATACGCGCACGACCACGGCGTTGTCGTAGAAGCGGAGCTTGGTAAGCTTGCGGGCATTGAAGACGACGTAAACGTTTCCGCGGCGGACGCGCAATTCACTTCTCCCGACGAAGTGGAAGAATTTACGCAAAGAACGGGTATCGACTCGCTTGCAATCGCTATCGGTACGAGCCACGGCGCTTATAAATTCAAGCCCGGTCAAGACCCGAAACTCCGTTTGGACATCTTGGAAGAAATCGGCAAAAGATTGCCCGGATTCCCTATCGTTTTACACGGTGCGTCGTCCGTTCCCCAAGACAAAGTGGCAATCGTAAACCAATTCGGTGGCAGTATGCCCGACGCAATCGGTATTCCCGAATCGGAACTTCGCAAAGCGGCGCAAATGGCGGTTTGCAAAATCAATATCGACTCCGACCTTCGCGTGGCGTTTACGGCGGCAATTCGTAAACATTTTAGCGATTTCCCCGGTCATTTCGACCCCCGTCAATATCTTGGCGACGCGCGCGTTATGATGAAAGAAATGGTAAAACACAAAATCGTAAACGTGCTTGGCTCGGCTGGCAAAGCGTTCTAAAAAACGGATAAAAAACACGAAACGGCTTATCGGAAAGATAAGCCGTTTTTTTGTTGCTTTTTTTCGTTACGACGGGAGCAGGGGTGTAACGAGTATCGTTTTATAATCGGTGTAGGTTACGAATCCCGCCTTTGCTTTGCTTGGTTTTTTCACGTGTTTGCGCTTGCAATAATCGACGGGGATTTTATCGCCGTTGCGCCCTTGCGAAAAGTATGCGCAAATCTCGCCCGCCCGTTGCAACACCTTATCGGGCACTTGTTTTCCACCCGCAAGCACGACGACGTGCGACGAATGGTATTTTTGGGTGTGTAGCCAAATATCGTCGGGGGAAACGCTTTTTAACAGTCTGTCGTTTTGCACGTTGTTTCTACCCGCCAAAATTTTAAAACCACCGTATTCGTATTCGCGGAAGGGCACTTCTTCCGCCTTTTTAGCCCCCGCGCGCTTTGCAGGTTCTTTGATAAGCCCAAGCCCGATAAGCTCCGTTTGAATTTCCTTTAAATCTTCTTGCGTTTCCGCCAAGCCGATGGAAGTAAAAATACTTTCCGCATACGAAATTTCTTTTTCTTCGGCGTCTTTCATCGGCGTTAAAATTTCTTTCGCGCGTTTTTGTTTGTTGTACGCTTTAAAATATTTTTGCGCGTTTTTGCTCGGCGACAACCGTTCGTCTAACGCAATGCGGATTTTTCCCCCTTGCTCGTCGTACCAATTTTCCAGTTCCACCCACTTTGCGCCCCGTTCGATACGGTATAAATTCGCCGTCAACAGTTCCCCTTTGATACGGTTTTCTTCCGCTTTTTCCGCGTCCGTCAACCGTTCGGTTACGTCTTGTAAGCGTTTTGCCGATTTCTTTTTCAGCGCGCGGACGGCGCTTTCCAATTTCCTTTTCGCATCGTCAAACGCTTTTTTGCCTTCCTTTTCTAAATAGTATTCGTCTTGCGCTTTGCAAAGGGAAGGCGCGGGCGTGCCGTTTTCCACCGCAAAAGCGAAAAAATCAACCCTTTTGCCGTTTTCCGTTTTCACGTGCGGATTACACGGCTCGTTTTCGAAAAAGTCGCCTATATATTCCCAAATCGGCGCGCCGTGCGAAGAAGAAAGGGTGTTTTCCAAGCCCCCTGCCCGTATCACTGCCCTTTTAACAAGCTCTCTCGCCGTCGACAAAGCAAAGCCGAAAACGTTGTCGAAAAGGAAACGGGCAAGGCTTTCTTCGTCCACCGTTTCTCCGTTCGTTTGCATAAAGTTTTTTAAGCGTGAACGAATACCTGCCCCGTCCGTAGGCGATAATTTATCTTGCAAAGCGGGATATTCGTACTTCGCGCCCGCAAAGAGTACGCGGTGATTTTCGTCCATCAGCGCAGTGGTTTTCAGCGCCCCTAAAATCAGCCCGTTTTCCACCAAAACGACGTTGGAATATTTGCCCATCACTTCGCATATAAGCACCCGCTCGCTTTCGGAAAAATCCCCCGTGCAACGCAAACGGATTTCCACAATCCGCTCGTACGGGCGTTGCGCCACCGATAAAATTTCCGCGCCTTGTATATGTTTACGAAGTAGCATACAAAAATTGGGCGCGACGGCAAGCGGTTCTTTTTCCACGCTCGATAAACAAACGCGCGCGTTGGTGGCGGACGTGCTTACAATCAGTTTCACCGTCGATTTTCCGGTGTATATAATAAGGGTAAGTTCGTCTTTGCTCACTTGCGAAACGCGGTTGATTTTACCGCCACGCAAAAGCGCGTGCAATTCCTGAACGGTGCGTTTGACGTGAAAAGCGTCTTGGGGCATACTCTTTCTCCCTTTTTCTTTGCAAAAACGACGAATTTTTGCAAAAATAAAAAAATCTTTTCTTAAATTATAGCGTAAAATTCGTAAATTGTAAATAAAAACGCTTTATTTTCTTTGATAAATATGGTAAAATGTTAGGAGCAAACGGTGATTGCGCTCTTTTTAATGCAAAATCGCCTATGCTAACGAAAAAAAATAAAAAAATTTCAAACATAAAAGCAGGAGAAAAGCAATTATGAAGTACACGACCAAAGCGGCAGAAAAAAGCACGGTAAAAATCACCTTCAAATTCGACGGTGAAGAATGGAAAGCGGCGCAAACGAAAGCGTATTTGAAAACGAGAAATAAGTTTGCCATCAACGGTTTCCGTAAAGGCAAAGCGCCTAAAAACGTTATTGAAAACGTTTACGGCAAAAGCGTATTCTACGAAGACGCGCTCAATATTATGATTTCCGAAAATTACGACAACGTTATCGCAAAATGCGCGGAAAAGTTTACCGTCGTAGGCGACCCCGAATTCTCGCTTGATAAATTGGAAGACGACAACGTTTCTATTATCGCAATCGTGCCCGTAAAGCCGGAAGTGAAAATTTCCCAATATAAGGGTATGAAAATCAAAGAATACGCGTATAATGTAACGGACGCGGAAGTAGACGAAGAAGTAAACAAACTTCTCGAAAGAAACGCGCGCAAAGTGCCCGTAGAAGGCAGAGCGGCGCAAAACGGCGACGTGGCGAATATCGACTTCGTGGGTACGGTAGACGGCGTTAAATTTGAAGGCGGGGAAGCGCAAGGATTTGATTTGACGCTTGGAAGCGGTCAGTTTATTCCCGGATTTGAAGACCAAGTGGTTGGTATGAACGTGGGCGAAGAAAAGGACGTAAACGTTACGTTCCCCGAAAACTACCAAGCGGAAAACTTGAAGGGTAAACCCGCCGTATTCGCGGTTAAATTAAACGCTTTGCAAGGCAAAGAACTTCCCGAACTTAACGACGCGTTTATCAAGGACGCTACGGGCAGTGAAACGCTTGACGAATACAAAGCGAAAACGAAAGAAAGATTGCAAAAGCAAGCGGACAGACGCGCAAACGACGCAACGGAAAACAGCATTTTAGAAGCGATTGCGGCGAATGCGGAAGCGGAAATTCCCCAAGCGATGATTGAAAGAGAAATCGACGGACTTTTGCAAAAATTCGAATATCAACTGATGTATCAAGGCTTGAAATTGCAAGACTACCTTGATTTCTTAAAGGTAAGCAAAGAAGAATTCAGAAAGAATTACGAAGAAAGCGCGAAGAAGAACGTTATGCACCAACTCGTAATTTCGCAACTGATTAAAGACGAAAACATCACGGCTACCGAAGAAGAAGTAGACGCGAAAGTGGCGGAACAAGCGACGGAAGTAAACAAGAGTGCGGAAGAATACAAGAAAGGTATGGACCCCCGCCAATTCGATTATATCCGTAGCGATATCGTTTTGACGAAACTCTTTGCATTCCTTAAAGAAAACAACGAAATGTACAAAGAAGAAAGCAACGACTAAAAATTTTTAAAAGGATTTATCTATTATCTATGGAAAAGAACGTTTTAGTTCCTTACGTCGTCGAACGCACGTCGTCGGGCGAACGCACCTACGATTTGTATTCGAGACTTCTCGACGACCGTATTATCTTTTTGAGCGGTGAAATCAACGACGCTATGGCAAACACCGTCGTCGCGCAACTTATCTATTTGGAAGGAAAAGACCCTACGAAAGATATTAGTTTGTATATCAACTCGCCCGGTGGAAGCGTATCGGCGGGTATGGCGATTTACGACACGATGAACTATATCAAATGCGACGTATCGACGATTTGTATCGGTTTGGCGGCGAGTATGGGCGCGTTCCTTTTATCGAGCGGTGCGAAAGGCAAACGGTTTGCTTTGCCCAATTCGGAAATTATGATTCACCAACCTTTGGGTGGTGCGCAAGGACAAGCGAGCGATATTAAAATTCAAGCGGAACACATTCTCCGCACGAAATCCAAGCTCAACCGTATTTTATCGGAAAATACGGGCAAAGACTTTGCCACTATCGAACGGGATACGGACAGAGATAATTATATGTCGGCGGAAGAAGCGCGTGCATACGGGCTTATCGACAAAGTGTTCGTAAGAAGATAAGCTTTTTAAAAGCGTATAAAGCAAATATTTTCGCGCAAAACTCTCAAAAGGGGGTTTTGCGCGGTATTTTTAAAAATCGTTTGCCTTAAACTTACCGCTTTTTGCGTTTAAGAATTTGCAAAAACGGGTACTATTAAATAACGCGTTACAATTTTTATCACGGCGCGTTGCACAAAAATAGCGGTGTATTCATACTATTTATAAATAGAAAACGGAGAATCGTATGGTAAATAAAAATCAATATTGTTCCTTTTGCGGAAAATCGAAAATGGAAGTAAAGCGTTTGATTGACGGCGTGGACGGTTCGCATATTTGCAACGAATGTATCGACATTTGCAAATCTATGTTGGAAGACGATTACGACGTCGAACAGGTAAAATCGGACGTTCCCCTTAAAAAACCCGCAGAAATCAAAGCGGAACTCGACAATTACATTATCGGTCAAGACAAAGCGAAACGGGTGCTTTCCGTTGCCGTTTACAACCATTATAAACGGATTAACGCTTTGAAAAATACGAAAGCGACGGACGACGACGGCGTGGAAATCGAAAAGAGCAACGTACTTTTGCTTGGCCCTACGGGCAGTGGGAAAACGTTGCTTGCCAGAACGCTTGCTAAAATTTTAAACGTACCGTTTGCAACGTCGGACGCAACCACGTTGACGGAAGCAGGTTACGTGGGCGAAGACGTGGAAAATATCCTTTTAAAACTCATTCAAAACGCCGATTACGACATTGAACGGGCGCAACGGGGTATTATTTATATCGACGAAATCGACAAAATTGCGAGAAAGAGCGAAAACGTTTCCATCACCCGCGACGTTTCGGGCGAAGGCGTGCAACAAGCGCTGTTGAAAATTATCGAAAGCACGACGGCAAACGTACCCCCGCAAGGCGGTAGAAAACACCCCAACCAAGAATGTTTGCGCATTGACACGACCAACATTCTCTTCATTTGCGGCGGAGCGTTCGTGGGCTTGGATAAGATCGTATCTTCGAGAAAAGACGACACCACGCTCGGCTTTGGCGGAAAAGTACGCTTGGGCGCAAACGAAGCGGATTATTCAGTGCTCGACGACGTGAAACCGCAGGATTTGACTAAGTTCGGCTTGATCCCTGAATTCGTCGGCAGACTTCCGATCGTCGTCAATCTCGATCCCTTGGGCGAAGACGCTTTGGTGAAAATTTTGACCGAACCGAAAAACGCGATTATCAAGCAATATCAAAAACTCGTAGGCTACGACGGCGTGAAACTGACGGTGGAAGACGAAGCAGTGCGCGAGATCGCGCAAACGGCGATCCGCTTAAAAACGGGCGCACGCGGACTTCGAACCATCATTGAAAACGTGATGACGGAAGTTATGTATAAAATCCCGTCGGAAACGGACGTGGAAGAAGTCGTGATCACGAAAGAGTGTTTAACGGACGGCAAAACACCCAAGCTCGTTTATAAACAAACGGCGTAAAAACGGATAAATATTATAAAACCGACTGGAAATTTCCAGTCGGTTTTTGATTTTAGGTCAGGATATTATCAAACGATTCGTCGAAATATTCGCACAAAAGGGCAAGCGTTTGAAAATTTGGCTCGCAAACACCTTTCTCCCACGCACTTACCGTCCGTTGATCAACCCCCGCAATCCCTGCCACCTGCCTTTGTGTCAGATCATAGCTCTTTCTCAAATTCCTTAAATTTTCCGCAAATTTTATCTCTTTCATATTAAAAATATTACCAAATATTTTGGTAATATGCTTGACTTACCAAAAATATTGGTATATAATTTAGGTAACAAATTTTTGGAGGTTTTTATGGGTTATTCAAAAAAATTAGGGACTTTTATACTGACGGTTCTATGTTTCCCTTTTAGTTTTATTTGTTGGTATATTTGCGCTGCTTTTATAATTTTATTTGGCGCAGGATTTCCTATGTTCTCAGCAATTATGGAAAATTTTAACTTTTTTCAAGACGGAAGATCGTCTTATTTTTTAAAAAGTAATGACGACTATGGCACGTCTAGTTATTATTCTTATACAGATAAAGTAAATAAAGATATTTACGATGATAATGGATATAAGGTAGGTTCATATGAAACAAACGGCGAAACTCATTCTGGTTGGGTAGAGGATGACAGAAAATATTTGGCACGCTATCCATTGTTTATGATTTATATGATTATTTTCCCTATACACAAAGTTTTGGCGTTGGTAGCGTCGTTTTTATCTTTATTTACAAGTCGTTTCTTTGTATCAGTAAAAGCCCCTGCTGATTACAATCATATCAAATACAATCGTACGCTACATTGTTTTTTTAATATAGTAGTAGAAAGAAGCGAAAAAAACAAAATGAATTGATAAAAAAACATAAAGAAAAGGAAAGAAAAAAGAATAATTTATTAAAAACAAAACTAGAAAATAAATTAGCAAATGAAAAAAAGAAAAAAGAACAACTTAAAACTGCAGATAAATATTTAGGTATACTAATAAAAATTTTAGGAATTATCGGTGTAATAATTGCCATTTATTTTATCTTAAGATAAAGAGTATAAATTTAAAA
>JAZNIR010000017.1:0-14228 GCA_045577595.1 Candidatus Scatosoma sp. | reverse complement strand
TATAGTGGGTAACGAATATTTTTACACGAACGACGGCGAAGCGACGATTTCTTTCGGTGTGCCCGTGCCTGCGTACGAAGAAGGCAAACCCTATTACGAACAAGGTTATTCCGGCGTCAAGTATGAATTTGGAAAAACTGGCGGTACGGTGTACTACGGCAAAGAAATCGACGCCCGCGCCTTAACGAAAGACAGAGTTTTATTAGAATTGATGCCTTTAACGACGACGGCGGGTGCTCGGGATTATAATTATATCAACGTCGTGCTTACAGACGTGGAAAATCCCGATATTACGTTAACTTACCGTTTTAATTATAGTTCTTATTATAATGTAAATAGACAGACGGAAGGCGATTCTTGCTTTGCGAAAGTAGGCGGACAAAATCAAGATTTGGTTGGGCTTGAAACGAAATCAAACATAGCTTATTACAACGACAATCCTAACGGTTGCCACGTTTATATGTCTTTTGAGGGAACGGGCAAAAAGGTAAATTATTTACTAGATAACGGCGAAATAGAACAAAGAGACGGACGCGCGCATAAGCCTTTGAAGATTTATTTCGATTACGAAAATCAAATTGCTTATGCAAGCGAAGGTCGCCACGCCAAGAAAGTAGTGATTGCCGATTTAAAAGCGAGCTACGCGACGGCGGAATGGACGGGTTTCCAATCGAATAAGGTGCGCTTATCGGTTACGGTTAGCGGGGTGTCGGCAAATCAAGGGGCACTGATGTTGTTTAACGTAATGGATAACGATTTTAGCGGTGAAACGATGCAAGATAGCGTACAACCCGAAATTTACGTGGATACGTTTGGCTACGATACGTTGCCCGTTGGCGTCGTGCACGAAAAATACCCCGTATTTCACGGTGATTTAGTGGATAATTTCGACGGAGACATACCGTTTAATCCGTATATTTTATATGGCGGTGAAGAAGTAGAAATTATCGACGGATATTTCTATCCCAAGAAAGTAGGCGTATATTCTATCTATTACGAAGGGAAAGACAGCGTGGGGTTGGAAGCGAAACCCGTGCGTTTGGACGTTTCCATTCAAGCCAATTTGCCTGCGATTTCCTACGAAGTGGAAGGAATGCCGACGGAAGGGAAAGTAGGTAAAAAAGTTACTTTACCCAAAGGCGTTCCAAGTGGCGGTAGCGGAAACTTAGACGTAGAAACGACGCTCCGTTATCCCGACGGAACGGTAAAAGACGTGGACGACGGCTTTACGCCCGAAACGGCGGGAGAGTATAGATATAACGTAAGAATTACCGACTTTTTAGGAACGAAAAAGACGTTTGTATATTGGATTAAGGTGGAAATGCAACACGAACCTATCGTAAATATACAAGCTTTGCCTACGACGCTTGTCAACGGCGCTTCCTATTATATGTCGTCGACGGGCTTTGAAGCGTACGATTATTTTTCGTACGGCAATAAAGCGGACGCCGTGAAAACGGTAACGTTAAAAGACGAAGACGGCAACGTAGTGGAAACGCATCAAGGAGAAGGTTTCTTCTTTAAAGCGGATAAAGAAAAATTTGGCGAAAAAGTCAAGATTGAATGGAAAGCAAAATCCATTTTGTATGCGTACACGACGATAGAAGAAAAGGAATTTACCATCGTCGACGTGACAACGAAAAAAGAAGACGGCTTGACGTATATGGATATGGATAAGTACTTCTACCAAAGCGATATCGAAAGTGTGGTGGATAACTATCAAGACGGCTTTAACGCATTGTTCTTAACGACGAAAGAAAACGCATACGTAGAATATTTGTTACCTATGCCCGAAAGCGCGGTGGAAATTTCCTTCGACGTACCCGCAGAATATAACAATTTTGAAAAATTAACGGTACGTTTAACCGATTCGTGGGACGCGTCTTTGTACGTAGATATGTCGTTTATGAAAAATCCCAAATCCACGACGAAGAGTTTGTTTACGATGGGTGGAACAAAGACGTACGAAGTAAACGGTTGTTTCCGCGACGAAGCGACAGACACCGGTTTTGAATTATACGTATCCGACGGGTACGTAAAAGATAAGCTTGGCACGAGTATCGGGAAAATCCCCCAATATGCAAACGGTAAAACGTTTGACGGATTCCCGAGCGGTAACGTGTACGTTAGCATACGTATCGAAGAAGTAGGCGAATTGGAAACGGACGAAAAAGTAGGCGTATTGGTTAGTAGAATATCCAAACAATTCGTATTCGACGTATCGTTCGACGGTATTCCTCCACAAATAATACGGGAAGGTTTCGTGCAAAGGGAAGCGGAATTGGGCGAAGAAGTGTACGTGCCGTTCGCGCGTGGTTTCGACGTGGTGAACGGCAGTACGAAAGTTTATCTTACCGTAACGACGCCCGACAAACAAAAATTGTGCGAAAATTACGAACTCACGGAAGACGGCTTTACGTTTACCGCGTTTCAAACGGGTAAATACAGGGTATCGTTTATGACGAGTGACGACAGCAACAACAAGCCTATCCAAAACGTTAGCGTAATGGTGTACGACGAAATTGCGCCGATTGTTTCGTTGGAAGAACCGATTTCCGACACGTACGCACTTGGTACGAGATTTAAAGTGCCTACCGTAAACGTGGTGGAAAATACAAACCAAGAGTGTGATATTATGTTGCTTTTGGTTTCCCCGAAAGGTTCGGTTGTGCATCTTGAACAAACGGATACACACGTACTTTCAGAGCGTGGGAAATATATGCTTACCGTAATGGTGCAAGACGCGCATTCTAATATTACGATGTTTATGATTCCGTTTACGGTGAAGTAAGGAGAACGCTATGATGAAAAAATTAAAAAAAGCAATCGTAAAAACGATGGCGCTCGTACTGCTTGCAACTTCCGTTTTGCCTATATTTGCTTGCGGGAAAGAAGAAAGCGTTTCTTTGGACAGAAAAGTGGAAACGAGCTTGACGAATGAAAAGTTGGTGGATAACGGCGAAAGCGAGTATCAAATCGTCGTTCCCAACCGCGCAACCCGTTCGGATTTGTTTGCGGCGCAAGAATTGAAGACGTTCGTTAAAGAAGCGTCGGGCGCGTCGCTGGACGTTGTTTCCGATTATTACGTAACGTTTGACGAAGACGCGAAATACGTTTCTATCGGCGATACGCGCTTATATAGAAGCAGTGGAATGAAAGTAGACCACCTTTCGGCGAAATCGAACGAAGCGTTTATGATTAAAACGTACGGCAACACGGCGATTTTGAAAGGCGTAAACGAGCGTTCGAATATTTACGCGACGTACGAATTTATGCACCAATTATTCGATTGGGAAACGTACGCTCTCGACGAAACGTACGTAAGAAAATCCCCGACGATTTATTGGCAAGAAATGGAAATCGTGGATTATCCCGATTTTATAGGGCGTGCGGCGGAAGACGTATCCACCAAACGTTTAGCAGGGCAAGATGAATTAAAAACACGTCTTCGCCAAAACTTCAAGGCGCTTTTAGACACCGAAAACTTCATAGGTGAAGCACCTTGGTCGAATCTTTTTCGCGGACACGGTTCGTTCCACGTATTGCCACCCGCGAAATATTTGCAAGCGCATCCCGATTGGTATGGCGGTGTGCATCACGGGGAAGACGACCAACAACTTTGCTATTCGTCGCTGATTGACAATAAAGAAGGTATGTTTACGACGTTTATCGAAAACTTGAAGGAATTTATCGAAAAAGAACCGGATGCAAAATGGTTTAATATCGGGCAAGAAGACTACGCCACGTGGTGTAGTTGTACGAAATGTAAGGAATACCAAGCGCAATACGGTGGCGCAAGCGGTTCTCCTGGTGGAATGCTTGTCGTCGCAATGAATAAAGTGGCGCGGGAAATTAAAAGCTGGTTGCAAGAAGAACATCCCGAGCGCGCGGACGAAGTAATGATTGTTATGTTTGCGTACCATATGACGTTGGAAGCGCCTTTAAAAACGGACGGAACGCCGGCGGTGTATGCGGACGATAACGTAGGCGTGCGTTTCGCGCCGTTAAACGAATGTTACTCGCACGCATATAACGACCCGAATTGTTCGATAAACGGGCGTATCCCGTCGCATTTAAAAGGTTGGAGCAAAATTTCGAAGAACATATTCGTTTGGACGTATTCGTTGTTTGTGCACGACAACCATTTATATACGAACGACTTATACGCAATCAAATCCAATTTGGTATATTTAAAAGAAACGGGCGTAATAGACGTTTTCTACAACGGCACGAATCAAAGTACCGTACCGTTCCACGAATTAAAAACGTACGTGCAATCGAAACTTTTATGGAATACCGAATTGGACGAATACGAATTGGTGGGCGACTTTATGGATAAATACTACCAAGAAGCGTCGGATATCGTAGAAGAGTTCTATTGGCAATATATGCACCACTGCTTGAACTTCGGCGAAGAAGAGAACGTACATTTCCGTCCGATTGAATTTACGAAAGAAAAGGATTTATTCTCTAAAAAGTTGCTTTTGAATTGGTTGAAACTGTTGGATAAAGGATTAGAAAAAGCGAATCAAATCCAAGACGAAGCGCGTCGTGAAAAAATCTACAACCGCGTGCTTTCCGAAACGATAGGTTTGCGATACCTACTCATTGATTTATACGGGGACGAGTACGACAAATTAACGATTGAAAAGATGATAGATTCGTTTGCTACGGACGCGACGATATGTGGATTCGTTACGATGAAAGAAGAACCGCAGGGAACGATTGACTTTAAATACGCGCCCGCAAAGGTTGCGGCGGAATGGAAAGGTGAATACCTTTAATTTTTAAGGAGAACGCAGAATGTTATTTTCGAACGTAAAAACGACGGATGAACGGTTAAAAAATACGTTTGCGATAACGGCGAATTATACGGAGCTTTACACCGATTTTTCCGCGCCCGTAAACGCGGAAAAATCGGAAGAAGACGGATATACGATAACGGCGAACGACGGCGGATATACAATCTCGTATAAACGCATATACGATTTCTACGCAGGGTACGTATATCTTTGCGCGAACGCGGACAAAATCACGCAAATCACGAGAAAGCGCGTAATTTCCCAGTTTGGCATAATGCCCGCTATTAGTGCGGGTGGCGTGCCGAAAATCGAAGAAATGAAACGGTTCGTCGTGCAGTTGGCGTGTATGGGCTACAACTTTATGGAGCTTTCTTTGGACGATTGTATGGAAATTTCCGAAGAACCGTATTACGGATATTTGCGCGGTAGATACACCAAAGTCGAGTTAAAAGAATTGGTGGCGTTTGCGGCGCAATACGACATGGAAATCATACCGAGCGTGCAAACGCTGGGGCATTTCGAATTGGTGTTGCAACATCCCGTCTACAACAAAGTAAAGGAAGCGCCCGCCGTACTTCTTTGCAAAGAAGAAGAAACCTATCAGTTGATTGAAAACATTATAAAAACCTGTCGCGAATGTTTCACGACGGAGCATATCAACATTTGTTTCGACGAAGCGCACGAAATCGGTTTGGGAGCGTATTTGAAAAAACACGGCTTTGAAAACCGCGTAGACATTATGTTAGGACATTTGTCGCGGGTGAAAGAGATATGCAAAAAATACGCCTTTAAACCGGCGATTTATTCGGATATGTTTTTCACGTTGGAATTTGGCAAACCGTACGCGCCCGACGGGGTATTTAGCGAAGAAACGATAAGCAAAATTCCTCAAGACGTCGATTTGATTTATTGGGATTACTATCGTCCCGCCGAATTTTTCTACGAACAAGTCGTTAAACAACATAAACAACTAACGACGACGGATAGATTGCAATATTTAGGCGCGGTGTGGACGTGGAACGGTTTTGCCCCGCTTATCGGCTGGTCGGAAATCTCAATGCTTTCGGCGTTAGAAGTGTGTAAACGGCACAAAATCGGTAGATTTATGGTAGCGGCGTGGGGGGACGACGGTTCGGAATGTTCGTTCAACCAAGCATTTTCCGTATACGCCTTGCTTGCGGAATCCAATTACAAGGAATTGGCAGAAAGCGGGCAAGAAGCCGTTTCTTTGGAAGAATACAAACGGATTATCGACGAAAACGGTTCGATTCGGGATATTAAAGGTCTTCACAACGCCACCCTTAATAAGGT
Organism: Candidatus Scatosoma sp.; assembly: GCA_045577595.1. Taxonomy (GTDB): domain Bacteria; phylum Bacillota; class Clostridia; order Christensenellales; family Borkfalkiaceae; genus Scatosoma. The sequence continues at coordinate 8,115 of JAZNIR010000017.1, read as the reverse complement.
GGATAAAGAAAGCGTATCGCGCGTAGTGCAAATTTTAAGCGGATACACGTTGGACGAATGGCGTTTAATGGAAGCGCCCAACAACCTTTTCGGGGATAGATATCCGTCTACGGGCAACCCGTCGAAATATTTCTTATATCAAGACGTACTGCTTGGCAGGTTCGATTCGTACGTAAGCGAGAAAGATAAAGAAAAATACCAAACGGCTTATACAAAATTATCGGAATTGGCAAAGCGCAAACGTCATTACGCCTATTTATTCGATTTAGTAGCCAAACTTTCGAAAGTTTTGTATTTAAAAGCGGATATCGGCGTAAAACTCCGTAACGCGTATAAAAACGGAGATAAGAAAGCGTTGCTCGCGCACGCGCGCACGTTACGCAAAACGGCGAAAGCGGTGCAAGAATTTTACGAAATCGTCGTAACCCTTTGGGAAAAGGAAAGAAAGATGGTGGGTTTTGAATTGCAAGACGCGCGACTTGGCGGATTACAAACGAGATTATTGCACGCGGCAAAGCGGGTGGAAAACTACGTGAAAGGCAAAATTTCCGAAATCGAAGAATTAAAGGAAGAAATTTTGTATTACAACCCGCACGATAGCGAAGGCAATTTTGAAAGCAAACGCGCGCTTATCAATCAAGGCTGGTATCGTACGATATCGACGGTAAATACCCGATAAATAAAAAAGCGATATTGCCCGCGCCAAACGGCAAGGGCGTAGCGATAAAAAATGAAAAGGAGGAGAAGGACGAGGAAAATGTGTACGAAAAAAAATAAAAAAAATAGAAAAGGAGGTATGTATGAAGAAACGAAAATGGATAAAACCTATCATCCAAATCTTTGAAGTTGATGAAGACGTCGTAACTTTATCAGGCGGAACGGAATTTCTGGAACAAGGCGATTTCTTCAGCGGAAGATTGAAATTTTAGGAGGTAGTTATGAAAAAGACACTTATCACTTTAATGATAGCGTTAACGTTTGGTTTAACGTTATCGGCAGTAGGGTGCAACAGCGGTGATGCGGGAGATACGACGCCCCCAGAAACCCCGATTATTGCACCGATGGACGAAGAAGATTTCTTCGCCGAAGAAAAACCTTGGAATTAAAATTAAAAAAAGGAGAAACAAAATGAAATTCAAAAAAACAACGATTTTAGGCTTGTCTTTTGCAATGGGCGCGTTGGTTTTTGCCGGTGGCGCATTGTTTAACGACAAAGCCGTAGCAAGCGCAAACGAAGGCGACAAAGTAAACGCGTCGTTCGTAATGGACGACAAAGCGGAAATGTTGCTTCGTGCGAATGCAGAAGAAAGCGGTGTTCGTTTCCTTGCGACGATGACGCATAGCGATTACGTTGCGTTAATGGCAAACGAAGGCCCAGAAAAAACCTATAAAGACATTTCGTTCGGTATGGTTATATTCCCCGCCGATTACGAAGACGATTACTTTGGCGTAAACTTCACCACGCTGTTTAGCGACGACGAAGACGCAAAGAAATACGACTGGGCTACTTGGGACGGTAGCGAATGGAAATACGACGGCGAAAACGGTGCAAACGGTAGCGACGTGCGTATTATGAACTTTACTTCGGACGAACTCATTTTAACCAGCCCCGAAGAAAATCCGTACTATGCTTTGCACGGCACGATTAAAAACATCTTCCCCGACAACTACGCGCGCGAATTCGTAGGAAGAGCGTACGTTTCGTACACCGCGCAAGACGATACGGTAAGCTATGAATGGGCGGCTTGGGCAGGCAACGACGCGTCCAACAACACGTGTTCGGTGGCGTACCTTGCGCAAACGGCGCTTGCAACCCCCGAAGATTTCACGGATGCGCAAATCACCCTTTTGCAAGCGTACGTAGACGGTGCGTCGACGATGGACACCACCGTTTCCGTAGAACATTATCAAGAAACGCTTGACGGTGATTACGAACTCAAAGAAACCACCACGCAAACGGCGAAAGTAAACCAAATGGCAACGGCAACGGCAAACACGTACGAAGGCTTTACGGTAGATACGACGGTGGCAGGCACGCAAAACGTCGTAACGAACGCGCTTGCAGACGGCAAGAGCACGTTAAAACTCTACTATACGAGAAACGTACATAACGTCGTATTCGAAACCAACGGCGGTTCGGCGGTGGCAAGCGTACCCGTTAAATACGGCGCAACGTATACGGTAGACGCGGAAACGACGAAAGCGGGCGAAACGTTCGGCGGATGGTATTTCGGCAACGAATACACCGAAGCAAACAAAGCGGACGCAGTTGTAATGGGCGACGCGGACGTAACGATTAACGCAATGTGGCTTACGATAGAGTGGGAAGAAGCAAAATCGTCCGTAGCGCTTAAATATCACGAAACCGACGAACAAGGCTTGGATAACACCTACACGCTTGCAGCGCCCAACGTTATGGCAAACGGCGTAGCGTACGATAATTGGGAATACGCAGTAAGCGAAAGCCTTACGATTGAAGGCAACACCGTAAAAACCAACGGTTCTACCAACGGCGTTGTTTCCGTAGTCGTAAACGGCACGACGTTGTCGCAAAAGACGGTTACCATTCGCGATATTAGTGAGTTTAGAATTATCCGTACGCTTGCAGATTGCAGACTTCAATCGGTATCGGATAAAGTAATTTTGGCAAACGATATCGACTTTGAAAACACCGCGTTCCAAATGGCTTCTGGCGCGTATAACGCGGAATTCGACGGCAACGGTTATGCGCTTAAAAATATCAATATCAGTACGGCGATGAAAAATTACGCGGACAACGGAACGGTAAGCAACAACTGTAGATTGTTTAGAGACGGTTTAAACGGTAGTGCTTATATACACGATTTGGCGTTCTTAAACGTTAAGATTGAAGGCAACATTACCAACGGTGTAGGTATTTTCGGGTATAATTTAGGCAGAATTATCAACGTATATATGGAAGGCGTTGTAGTTGGTGGTTCTAGTGCGGATTTAGGGCGTCAAAATGGTCTCGTCGTGTATAACAACGGTACGATGGAAAACGTAGTGGCAGTAGTGGAAAACAGAACGACGACGGTGTTCGGTACGCTCGTTTCGCAATTAACGAACGGCGTATTTAAAAACTGTTATTCGGTTTCGATGACGGCAAATCCTGCGGGTAAGACGAATACTGACGGCGTGAATACGGCAATTACGACCAACGTAATGAACGGCGTATCCGCTTATACAACGAAAGAAGCGCTTCTTGCAGATACGAGCGCTATGGCGAAATTCCCGAATGCATTCAAAGGCTACTTAAACGACGTATATCTTGGCTACAACTTGCCCGAAACGGCGCAAGGCGGTAAACAACAAGCAAGCTTTACGTTGCCCGTAGAAGAAGGCGTTTCCTACGTTTCCGCAAACGAAGCGATTGCCAAAGTGGAAAACGGCGCAATCGTGCCCGTATCGGGTGGCGCGATAATGCCTGAAACCACCTACGTTTACGGCGTGAAGGACGGTAAGACGGTGGCAAGCTACCGCGTACAAAGCACCGATTACACCGGTTATATCGTAATTTCCGGAACGACGGCAAAAACGTTTGGTTCGACAAGCGGATACGTTCTTAATACCGACGTCAACGGCACGAATAAATACATTCTTGCAAACGATATCGACTTCGGTACGGCTGGCATCACACAAGCTTGGGACAACGGCACGAAGTTCGACGGTATTTTCGACGGTAACGGCTTCGAAATTAAAGATTTCCGTGTGTTAGGTTCTCAATCCTTGTTTGCAACGGCTTACGGTGCGATGACGATTCGCGATGTTACGTTTACCGGAAGTATGGATAGAGCTAGTGGTGGTAATGCCACGGGTATCGTGCTGGTTCCTCAAGGTTTTGCTATGTATAACGTAACGATGAATTTGACGTACGGTGGCGGTGATGCAACGCACAAGAATGCCGTTTTCAGCTGGATGGCGCCTGGTTGCAAACTTTACGGTTGTACGTTTAACGTAGAAAAGAATGCTACGGCTGGTAATTTCCCGCTTTATTTAGCGACGTTAATTCGTGAAAACTGGCAATTCTATAACAACGTAGTCAACTCGGCAACGATGCTCGGCGTTACGCCGGAATACAGACCGGTTACGAATGGAACGAACACGGCTGTAACGACGCAAGACTTCTTCGGCGTTACGTTTAACGACCTTTCGGCTGAATAATCCGAAAAACAGAAAACCCTTTTAAACGGTTTTCAACGGGAACACCCGCCACGCCTTACCGCGTGGCGGGAATATTCCCGATTAAAAAAATCAACTTAACATTGGAGAGAAATATTATGAAAGAAAAAACGGGTATTTACGTACCGCTTATTACGCCCTTTTGCGAAAACGGAGAAGTGGATTACGACGGCTTGGCAAAGGCGACGAAATTCGTGCTTGCAAGCGGTGCGGACGGCATTTACGCACTCGGCGGTTCGTCCGAATTTTGTATGCTTTCGGTGGAAGAACGTAAACGTTGTTTGGAAGTGATTATCGCAAACGCGGGCGACGCGGAAGTGATTGCGCACGTTGGCTCGACGAGTACGAAAGACGCGGTGGAGCTTGCTAAACACGCCGAAAAGGCGGGGGCATGTATGCTTTCAGCCGTTGCACCTTACTATTTTGGATATACGTTTGCGCAAGTGAAAGAATACTTTCACCAAATCGCGCACGCAACCAAATTAAACTTAATGATGTACAGCGCGGCGCAAGCTCGTTCGTACACGTTTAAGGAAATTAAAGAAATTTTAAACGACGAAAAAATCACCGCCGTTAAATATACGGGGTGCGATTATTATATGCTCGAACGACTGATTACCGCTTGTCCGAACGTGGAATTTTACACGGGCTCGGACGAAATGTTTATATGCGGTCAAGCGGTGGGCGCGCACGGCGCAATCGGGCTTACCTACAATTTCAACGCAGATAAACTGATTGCTTGTAAAAAGCTGTTTAAAGCGGGCAAAAACGCGGAAGCGCTTGCGCTCGTGCATAAAATCAACGGTATGGTAGACGCTATCCTTTCGGTGGGGAATTTGATTGCCGCAACGAAATATATGATGACGTTGCAAGGTTTGGAAATTTCGTCCAACGCCCGTCAGCCGTTTACACCGCTTTCGGACGGCGACAAAGCCCTTTTGAAAAAATTCTACGAAGAAAACAAATAAGTTTTCAACGATGGATACGTAAAATGTTTTGGCGAGAGAATATATAGAAAATACGAAAACACCGCGCAAGGGGAATGATAACGTTTGCGCGGTTTTTTTTGTGAAAAGGTGGCCGTTTGGCTAATTTAAGCAAATTTACAAGGCGGTAAAAAGTGCGAAAGCGGGGCGATTTTGCGCAAAAGACCTATCAAAAAGCCCCAAAACATACAATCCGCGTACAACCCCGATTTTGCTACTAAATCACACTTTCCCCCGATTTCCCCACGATAAAATTCACTCTTTTTAGCCACTTTTCTAAAATTTTGGCGTAAAAGAGTGAATTTTTTATCCATAAAAACGGTTGAAAAATCAAATCCATTAGCATTTTTCTGGGTTTGCCCAAAAAATAACTTATAAATAACCTTCAAATAGTTGCTTGTTTTGTTTTTTTGTGTTAAAATATTATTGGTCGAATGGTGGGTTAACCCAAAAAATAACTTGCGAGGCGTAAAAAATGATTATCAATAGAGATTATTATTTACAGCAATTAATCAATGCGAAACACAATGGTATGATTAAAGTGATTACGGGACTTAGACGTTCCGGTAAATCGTTTTTGCTTTTTGAGTTGTTTTATAAGCATTTAACGGATATAGGCGTTGACTGCGAGCATATTATAAAATTTGCTTTCGATTCTCAAGATTATTTGGATTTAATCGGGGAAGATTTGTTGGAGTTGAATCTTAGAAAACGCAAAGTTGACCCCGTTAAATTTAACAATTATATTAAGAGCAAAATTATTGACAATAAAACGTATTATATTCTTCTTGATGAAATTCAGTTGTTGGATTCCTTTGAAACGGTCTTAAACGGGTATCTCAGGAAAAGCAATTTGGACGTTTACGTAACGGGAAGTAATGCAAAATTCTTGTCTAAAGACGTGATTACTGAATTTAGAGGACGTGGTTGGCAAATTCACGTGAATCCGTTGTCGTTCAAAGAATATTTTGAGGCGTTCGGCAAATCTAAGGAAGAGGCGTATAACGAATATGCGGTGTACGGCGGACTTCCGCAGGTATATGAATTTTCGTCAGATGCCGATAAAGTGAAATATCTCAATAGTATATTCGCGGAAACGTATTTGAAAGACATAATTGAAAGAAATAAGGTGGTGAACACCAACGAATTGGGAGAGCTACTTGATTTCTTATCGTCTTCTATTGGCTCGCTGACTAATCCAACCAAGCTGGCAAATACGTTTGCTTCTGTCAAACACGTAAAAATTCATCCAGATACGATAAGAAAATATATCGAGTATTTTGCGGATTCCTTTTTAATTTCCACGCCGAAACGCTATGATATTAACGGCAAGGGATATATTAACTCGCCGCTTAAATACTATTTTTCGGATATGGGGTTAAGAAATGCGAGATTAAATTTCAGGGAATTAGAACTTCCGCGCCTTATGGAAAATATCGTTTATAACGAACTTGTGATGCGCGGCTATAACGTAGACGTAGGGGTTGTGGAGTTATACGAACAAAACGGTAAAGGGAAAAGCGTTTTGAAAAAAACGGAAGTGGATTTTGTTTGCAATCAGTCGGATAAAAGATATTATATTCAAGTTTCGTACGCATTAGATTCGGAAGAAAAGATTGCGCAAGAACAAAAATCATTACTGCATATCAATGACGCGTTTAAGAAAATTATTATTGTCAAAGATTCTATGAAACCGCATTACAATCAATACGGGGTTTATATCATTGGATTATACGATTTTTTACTGAATATGAATAGTTTGGATTTTTAATAAAAATTTTTATAAACTTGACAGAAATTGTCATATTTAGTGTGGTATAATAGCAAAAACACAAGAAAATTCAAAAGGAAAAACGAAGCTGGAACCAAATAAACTTATTGATACAACGTGGAGAATGGGGAAAAATTAACCGAAAGAAGGTGGGAGAAGAAAGTATGGAACTCATTGATAATAAATCCAAACTTTTAGGCGACGATTTAAGACGGACAATAAAGAAAGATGCGAGGATAAAAATGGTTGCATCTTACTTTTCCATTTACGCTTTTGAGGCACTGAAAGAAGAATTATCAAATATAGCGGAATTACAGTTCATTTTTCCTACGCCAACTTTTGTTAGTAAAGGCGTAAAAGATAATATCAAAAAGGAAACACGGGAATATTATATCCCCAAACATCTTAGCGAGAATTCTCTTTATGGAACGGAATTTGAAATTCGACTTCGAAATCAACTCACGCAAAAAGTAATAGCGAGAGAATGTGCGGAATGGATTCGTCAAAAAGTAAAGTTCAAATCCAATATTACTGAAAACGGCTTACAATCTTTTATCCATGTGGAGAATGCGGATAAAAAAGTGACCTATACACCCATTTCTGGATTTACGTCGGCGGATTTAGGCTATGAGAAAAACGATATGCTTTATCAAGGCATTACGAAGATTGACGAAGAGGGATTTTCAAAATATTTCTTCAACCAATTCAAAAACGTATGGGATGACAACGCGAAAGTAGAGGATGTAACGCAGTCGAATGTCGATTACATATCCTCCGTTTATGTAAATAATTCACCCGAATTTATTTACTTCGTAACTCTTTATAACATTTTTAGCGAATTTCTTGACGATATCATGTCCGAGGATTTTCTTCCAAACGAAGGTACGGGCTTTAAGAACTCGCTCGTTTGGCAAAAACTTTATCATTTCCAGCGCGACGGTGCAATAGGCGTTATCCAAAAACTTGAAAAATATAACGGTTGTATTTTGGCGGATTCCGTTGGTTTAGGAAAAACGTTTACGGCGCTTGCCGTGATGAAATATTACGCATCGCGCAATAAGAATATCCTTGTCCTCACACCGAAAAAGTTGGCGAATAACTGGAATAAATATCGTGATAATGTGCGTACGAATCTTTTCCAGAAGGATCGCATTCATT
>JAZNIR010000016.1:0-23351 GCA_045577595.1 Candidatus Scatosoma sp. | reverse complement strand
CGCGCTGGCTTCGGCAAGTTGCGACACCATAACCGAATGGTTGTACGTACCGGGCGCTTGTTGTTTGAGTTGTTTTAAAATTCTCGCGTCCGAGCTCGTCAATTCGCGCAATCTGTACACGGTTAAACAGTTAAACGTATATTCGAACAAGGGTAAAAACGCCAAGAAAATTACCGTCGACATCACGCCACCGAACAACCCGTATCCCATTTCCATAAAGATTGCGTTCCACGTCGATTGCGTACTGCCGTCGTAAGCAAGCACGCCTTTATTGATGAGATTGGAAATTTCCAAAAGGAATATAATTAAATCCATCGGCACGACAATCCATACGCCGATAAACACCACCTTTAAGCGGGATTTTGCTTTGCTGGCAAGGAAAACGGCAAACATACCCGCCGAAAAGGATATAATCAACGACGAATAACATTCCCGAATCGCCACTTCGGGCATCGCGAACGTATCCAAAACGAAAATCAACAGCGCGCTGACGATATTCATAAAAATCGCTTCTCTGCGTCCCACCAAAACGAAAATCAACAACGCCACCAACGCGACGGGGCGGGCGTAAAGCGAAATTTTGTATCCGATTAAGCACGCAAACACCAAATACAAATCGAGCACGGTAAACACCAAACCGATATTTTTACCGCTCGTTAAAAATTGCTTGTTTTCGAATAAAAAGTACAAGTACATAATGAAAAACAGAAGTAAGATACAAAATCCCGCGTACAGATAATTTGCCCCTTCTTCTTTCATATAACTTTTTAAATTGGAAAACTTATCCCCTAAAACCAAGATAACGGCTAATCCCAAAAATATGAGAATATGCAACAAAAACAACAAAGCGCTTGCAATCGCGTGTCGTTTCGTCCATTCCTTACCGAATTCTTTTTCAGCCATCTTTCGTTATTCTCCTTGTTTTTCAACCAATTTTTTACGGTTTTTTTCCGTTTTTTGCTTTTGCGCATCCGCCTTTTCGTACGCGTGGATAATTCGCATAACTAACGGGTGCCGTACGACGTCTTTCGCCGTTAGCGTACAAACGGAAATCCCTTCCACGCCGTCCAATATTTTCGTAGCGTGCACCAATCCGCTCTCCTTTCCGTCCAAGTCGATTTGCGTAATATCGCCCGTTACCACCGCTTTGCTCCCTTCCCCCAAACGGGTGAGAAACATCTTCATTTGTTCTTTGGTGGTGTTTTGCGCTTCGTCGAGAATGATAAACGCGTTCGAAAGGGTACGCCCGCGCATATACGCAAGGGGAGCCACTTCAATAGCGCCCCGTTCCATCAGTTTCGCGTACGTTTCCAAACCGAGCATTTCTTGCAACGCGTCGTACAGCGGGCGCAAATACGGGTCGACTTTCGTTTGCAAATCCCCCGGTAAAAACCCGAGCTTTTCCCCCGCTTCGACGGCGGGGCGGGTAAGGATAATGCGTTCTACTTGTTTGCTTTTAAACGCCGACACTGCCATACACACGGCAAGATAGGTTTTTCCCGTACCCGCAGGCCCTACGCCGAAAACTACCGTATTTTTCTTCATAGCGGACACGTAATTTTTTTGCCCTACCGTTTTACACTTGATTTGTTTGCCCCGCGCGCTGACGGCAACGACGCCGTCGGCAACGGCGGTGATTTCTTCCGTGCGGTTTTCTTTGGCAAGCTCTACGCAATAGGCAACCCGTCCTTCGTCAATCACTTCTTCCACGTCGGCAAGCTTTAAAAGCGCTCGTAACGTTTTTTCTGCCAAAACCACCTTATCCATTTCCCCTTCCAAACGGATTTTAACCCCTTCCACGTACGCCACGACGTCCGTTTCGCGCATTAAAAAGGCAAGATTTTCGTCAAACGCGCCAAGTACGCGCGATAACTTGTCCACCGAGCCCGTATCCACCGTTTGTGTTCTCTTTTCACTTTTCGCCAATTTTCATCACTCCTTTTTACGCACACGCCCTAATGCGTTTCGTAAAAGATAGATTTCCGTGTGCCGTTAAAAATTCCACGTCAAAACCACCGTATATTCCATTCGTACGAACGAGCCCGTTTCCGTCGTCCAAGTTTGCGTGCGTAAAATTTCGTCGTTTTCCCCTAAATCCAACTGCAAATACGCGTTGGCAAACGCTTGACTCTCGTCCGCGTTTTCAAAAAAGCTTTCGTATTCGCACGCTATCTTCACCCGCGCGGAAACGCAAGTTTGTTTTTGCTTTCCGCTCTCCGTTTCAAAATACGCTCCAACCAGCGTTTCACCCGCTTGTACGAAATCCCCCGCCTTTTTCAAGGGCGTACCTTTTAAAACGGCAATCGAACGCACCACGCCCGTTTTCGTCGATAGAAAATCCCCCGTTTGCGGTTCTCTCGTAAGATAGGGCGCAAGGCGCATTTCTACGCGTACGTATCCGCCCCGCTTTTGCACCGAGCAATATTCCACACCGTCGAGTGCCAACAATTTTGCGGAAACTTCCCTTTCCGCGCCCACCTTATACACGGCAAACGGCTTTATCCCCGCGCTTTCTAAATACGCGCGCGCTTCCCGCGCGTACACGGTAGAGCCGACGAATTGTACGCCGAATACGAGCGAATCGGCAAACAGCGAAAGCGCGCAAAAGAGCAACGCGCCCAATACAAACCCCACTCTTTTTCTTATAAAATCGAGCGGTTTCGCAACGCCCACGCCCCCCAAACGGCGTACGGCGTACGGGCTTTGTCCGTCTATATTATAACATACGTCGGGATAAATTGCAAAAACTTTTTCGCAATCTTTTCTCTTTACGGTAAAAACAAGGCGGTTTTTTTGCGGTTTTTGCACGTTTTCCACGCAAATACCCGCTCTTTTCAGCTTTACAAGCGCCCGCTCGGGCATCAAGCCCGTCAATTCCAAACGTTCCCGCAAGACGAATAAGCGCATATTCATCTCCCGTTCCCGTCTTTGATAAGACGCACCGAAACAATCTTTCCCGCCAAGCGTAAATCGCCGTCGCAATACTTGGCAATCGACAAATTTTGCCCTTCGATTTCGAGTTCCGATTTGGGGAAATATAAAATTATCCGTTCGGAAGAAAAATCCCCCACCGATTTTACGCCTTGAAAATACCCTTCTCCGTCGGGCACGAAAATACACCGCGCCTGCCCCAAACCGTCTACGCTTTTAAAAATTTCGTCGTACAATCTCATTTCCCACCGCCTACGGATATACTCCATAGTATATGAAAGGAAACGAGCGAATATGCCATTCCACCGCCCCGCGCGCCTGCCACGTAGGGCGTAGCGAAAAACTTCACTTCGTCGTACCAAGCGAGCGTAGCAAGTCGAGCGTATCCCCACCGCTATTTCGAACCTTTACGGTGAGAAATTCCCCCGCTACACTGCGCCCTATTCCACGATATGCGCCAAATCGTCGCGCGCCTTTTTCGGCTCGTCCGTTTTACAAAGTACGGTGAGCTTATCCCCGCCGTGCAATACGGTGTCGCCTGCGGGCAAGATATGTTCGTCGCCACGCCAAATTTCAATAACGCGCGCTCCCGACGGCCATAAAATATCCCGTACTTCCCGTTTATCGGCAATCGAACCGCTTGCCACTTCGAAGGTAAATAATTCTTTCACCGCCCGCTCGTGAATACCGTTTTCCCGTTCGTACACTTTCAAAAGCTCTTCGTAAATGCCGTCCGTGCGCGAAACTTCGCCGATAAAATACCCAATCGCCACGCCGATTGCAACGGGCAACAAGGTGGCGAAACTGCCTGTGCTCCCGCTCACCGTCGTAAACTCAAACACCATAATTACGGCAGTCAACGGTGCGCGCACGACGGTTGCGAAAAAGGCGGACATACAAATTAGCGTTATTACGTCGAAATATCGTTCGTCCAATCCCATTACGGCAAACCAACGATTGAGTATCGCGCCCAAGCACGCCCCGATGGCGATAATCGGCACGAAAATCCCGCAAGGCAAGCCCGAGCCGACGTTCACCGTCGTAACCAGCGTTTTCAACAGCAACACGACGGCAAGCGACGCCACGATAGGCAAACCGTACACGCCCAATCCGCGATTTACGTCCAAGCCCCCGTGCGTACCTAAATTGGCAATCAAGCCGTGCCCGCCACCCATTACGCCCGTAGCGATAAAGGATAAGCATCCACCGATAAGCACGGCAATCAAAATACGTACGCTTTCGTTTTTATGATGCGATTTCGTTTTTATTTTTTTAAACAGCCGCCTTACGCCGAAACAAGCTTTGAAAAACACCACGCCGAACACCCCGCAAACCAAGCCCGAAAGCACCACGAACCCGTACGTGGAAAGAGGCAACTGCGTTAACACAAACGAATGGAAAGGGCTGTGCGTAGGCAAATCGAGCAGTAAATAAATAATCGCCCTCGTCAACACCCCGAAAATTACCGAAGTAAACGAACAGATAAAAACTTCGGGCGTAAACCGTTTATGCGCTTCTTCAAAAGCGAATACGATACCCGTCAACGGCGCGTTGGACGCTACGGCAAGCCCCGTCGACGCCCCGCCCGTAATTTGATAACGTTTCACCATTTCGTTCCGTCGCAAGGTGGTTGCCACCCCGTCGCCGATACACCCGCCAATCAACACACTCGGCCCTTCCGAGCCGATGGAAAGCCCTAAAAATATGCTCATCAAGCTGGACGCAAACATCGTAATCGCGTCGCTCCACCATTTAAACCGTACGATACCGCGCGTTGCGCCTTCCGCTTGGGGAATGCCCGCGCCTTTGGCTATCGTAGAAATACGTACCGCCACACCCAGCAAAAACGCGCCCGCAAACAACGCGCCAATCAGTAAGGGGATAAACGCGGGATTATCCCGCACGTACGCGTACGCGTTTTGAGAAAATTCTTCCCCCTTTTCCGCAAAAAGCGCGAAAAACGTAACGACGACACCGACGAAAATACCCGTTATCGAGCCGACGAGAATGAGTTGTATCATATTCGCGTACAACTTTCCGCTTTTCTTTTTCTTTTCCTTTTTTTCTTCCATACTTTGTTCCCTTTTAGGCAAATTGTCCTTTGTATAAAGTTGCGTACGCGCCGTCTTTTTGCAAAAGTTGTTTATGCGTACCCTTTTCCACAACTTTTCCGTTTTCCATCACCAAAATTACGTCCGAATGGACGATTGTCGAAAGTCTGTGCGCGACGACGAACGTCGTTCTGCCTTGCATCAACGTATCGAACGCTTGTCCGATTTTTTGTTCGGTGCGCGTATCAATCGACGACGTCGCTTCGTCTAAAATCAAGATAGGCGGTAACGCCAACATAATCCGCGCGATACAAAGCAGTTGCTTTTGCCCTTCGGATAGCGCGCCACCGTCGCTAATAACCGTGTCGTACCCCTTTTCCATTCGCATAATAAACGAATGCGCTTTCGCCTTTTTACAAGCGTTTATCACTTCTTCGTCGGTTGCCGTCGGTTTGCCGAGTTTTACGTTCTCTTTCACCGTGCCCCTTTTCAGCCACGTTTCTTGCAACACCATTCCGTACTGTTTCCGAAGCGAACGGCGGGTGAGCGTTCTTACGTCCGCGTTTTCCACTTTCACCGCGCCCCCGTCCACGTCGTAAAAGCGCATCAACAAATTGATAAGCGTCGTTTTTCCGCTCCCCGTTCTGCCGACGATTGCCACCCGTTGCCCTTCCTTGACGTCGAGCGACAAATCTTCTATCAGTTTTTTATCCGCCGTATAGGAAAAATCCACTTTATCCAGCGTAACGTTTCCTCGCGCAAGGGTAAGTTCTTGATTGTTCGTATCGGAAGCTTCTTCCTTTTCGTCCATTAGCGCAAAAATCCGTTCGGCGCTGGTAAACGCGCTTTTCAGTTCGGTGATTACCCCCGAAATTTCGTTAAACGGCTTGGTGTATTGATTGGCGTACGATAAAAATTTCGTCAATCCGCCGACGGTAAATCCCACCGTAACCCCCGTCGCCACGTCAAACGCGCCAATCAGCGCGACGATTGCGTAAATTAAATTGTTGATAAAACGCGTGGACGGATTGGTGAGCGACGAATAGAAAATCGCCTTTAACGACGCCTTTTCCAACCGCGCGTTTATCTCGTCGTATTTTTCTTCGTTTTCCTTTTCGTGGGAAAACGCTTTCGTCGTTTTCAAGCCCGCAATCGCTTCTTCGGCAAACGCCGTTTGCTCCCCACGCGTTGTCGTTTGTTCCACGAAAAATTGATGCGTATGCGTCGCCACGAACTTCGCCACGAACAACGAAACGGGCGTTAACACCACCACGACAAGCCCGATTTTCCAATTGGATAAGAGCATAAACGCAATCGTGCCGAGTATCGTCATCAAACCGGTGAAAAACTGCGTAAAGCCCATCAGCAACCCGTCGGCAAATTGGTCGGCGTCGGCAATCACGCGACTAATCGTTTCCCCGTGCGAATGACTATCCAGATATTGCAAAGGCAATTTTTCCAGCTTGTCAAACGCGTCTTTTCGAATATCCCGCACCACGTTGCACGAAATACGGTTGTTACAAAGGCTCATCAGCCACTGCGAAATCACGGCAACGGCAACGGCTACGCCCGCCAACGCGAATATCCCTTTTAATCTTTCCCAATCCACGCCGTACACAATCATACAGTCTATCGCGTCGCCGAAAAGTACCGGCAAGAAAAGCGTCGACGCCACCGTAACGATAGCGAGCGTAATCGAGCCAATCAGCGACAAGGGATATTTTTTCACGTACAAAAGCACGCGCGATAAGGTGGTTTGTTTCTTGTTTCGTCCGTTCTTTTTCACGCCGTTTCTCCCCCTTGTCCGTATTGAGAGAGATAAATTTCCCGATATTCTTCACATTCTTTTAACAAGCGTTCGTGCGTGCCCACGCCCACCGCCTTTCCGTCGTCGAGCACGATAATTTTATCCGCGTGCATCACCGAAGACGCCCGTTGCGACACGATAAACGTCGTTGCTTTTAAGGCGCGGATTTCTTTGCGTAAACAAGCGTCCGTCGCGTAATCGAGCGCGGACGACGCGTCGTCCAAAATTAAAATCTCCGCTCCGCGTACCACCGCGCGCGCAATCGTCAGGCGTTGCTTTTGCCCGCCCGAAAAATTCTTTCCGCCTTGTTTTACGGGGGCGTCCAATCCCCCCTTTTCCAACACGAAACCGTCCGCTTGCGCTACTTTTAACGCATTCCAAAGCGTTTCGTCGCTCGCGTCCGCTTTGCCCCACGACAAATTCTCGCGCACCGTCCCTTTAAACAGCACAGCCTTTTGCGGAACGATAGCGATATTTTCCCGTAAATATTCTTGCGCGTTTGCCGATTTTACGTTTTTTCCGTTGACGAACACTTTCCCTTCGCCCGCGTCGTAAAAACGGGGGATTAAATGTACGAGCGTGCTTTTCCCCGCACCCGTACCGCCGATTACGCCCACCGTTTCCCCTTTTTCCACCGTAAAGGAAATATTTTCCAAAGCAGGCTCGGCGTCGTCGTTATACCGCATCGTTACGCCGTCGAATTCCACGAACGCCCGTCCGCTTTCTTCCGCCAAATTTTCTTCCGCTTTCAACGACGGTTGCATTTGTAAAACGTCGGCAATCCGCGCTCCGCACGCTCCCGCTTTGGTTACGGTTACGATTAAATTGGCAAGCTTAATCAGTTCGACAAGGATTTGTCCCATCAAATTATACAAAGCAATCGTTTCCCCTTGCGAAAGCGTTCCGCTGTCCACGCGAATCGCGCCCGTCCAAAGCAACAAAATAATCGCGCCGTTAATCAACGCGTACGTTAAGGGGTTGGTGATGCCCGCAATCGCCGCCGCCACCTTTCTGCCTTTCGTCAGTTTCTCGTTTCTCGCGCGGAAAATTTCCTTTTCCCGTTCTTCACGGCAAAACGCGCGTATCACTCTTGCGCCCGTCAAATTTTCCCGCGTGGATAAGGTGAGCCCGTCCAAATCCGCTTGCGTTTTTTTATAAAGTGGCATACAAGCAAACATCACGGCGAATACGACGATGGAAAGTGCCAAAATCGCCAGCGCAAACACGCCAATCGACTTCGGGTCGATAAAAAATCCGGTAATCATTGCACCAAACACGATAAACGGCGAGCGTAAAAACAATCTTAACGCTAAATTCACACCCGATTGAAAACCGTCCACGTCGCTCGTCAATCTCGTTAAAATGGTGGAAGTACCCAGCTTGTCCACGTCTTTATACGACAGGGATTGCACTTTTTTAAACAAATCCTTGCGTATGCCCGCCGCAACGCCCGTTGCCGTCCGCGCGGCGAAATATTGCGCGATTACGGCAAAGAAAAACCCAAACAAACCGAACGCGCCTAAAAGCAGACACATCTTCACGATATACGCCTTGTCGGCAAACGGGTACGCCCCGTCCACCCGCGCACCCAAACCGCGGTCTACGATTAAGCCGACGATAAAGGGAACGAGCAGTTCGAAAGTCGCTTCCAACAACTTAAAAAACGGCCCGAGAAAACCCTGCCACTTAAACGGTTTAAAATAAGCCAACAATTTTTTCATAAACGACTCCGAAAAACGCATTATTTCTATCTTATTATACCACCAAGCCTATAAAAAAGCAACAAAAACGACTTCCTTATTATAAAAGGGAACAAGGTTTTTTCTCCTTGTTCCCTTTTCGTAACGCATTTTTACGCGTTTTTTTATTTTTTACCCAACACCGATTATTCGTCCGCGCAGACGCCACCGTCCAACAATCTTGCGTAAATTTCCTTATAATCGCGAATTTGCACCAATTTCGCGCCCGCTTCCGTCGCTGATAAATCGTCGTTCGCTTTGCGCATACGCATATCGTTGATAAACTTATTCGCCAACAATAAAAACGCTACGAACGTTATGAAAAAACCTACGCCGAGCGCAATCGTCGGCAAAATATATTCCGAACCGCGCACTTCAAAATTTTTCAAACCGACGACGATTGTTAAAATCAATAAAACAATCGTCGGCAGAGCGGAAACGGCAGCGAATATCGCCGATTTTTTAATTCGCTTTTTCAAAATTTGCCGACGACGCGCTTGTTTCGTTTCCACTTCTTCCGCCAAAGGCTTTTCTTCTTCCGTCAATTCTTCAAAACGCTTTTCAAACGTCGCGCGGTACTTTTCGCGGATAATATCCGTCGCTTTGTAACCCAAATCGAATTCAAGGCTTTCAATGCTCGCTTCGGCGTATTCCCCCACTAATACGTCGGGGTTTGCAAAATCGCTCGTCTTTGCCCGCCAATACCCAACGGACGCGTCCACCGCTTCCTTATCGAGCGCAAGCGCCTTTTCAAATTTCAATTCCGCCGCGTGAAAACTACCCGTTTCCAGCAAAGCGTCCCCTTCGGCGCACAAACGTTGATATTCGGCAAACCGAGCCGCCGCTTCTTCTTCCTTTTTCTTGCGCAAAGCCAACGCTTCGGCGGGGGAAAGCCCCACTAAATCTTCGTCGTCCTCGTCGGTTTCCAATACGGGAAATTCAAACGCCACTTCGTCGGCAACGTCGTCGTTTTGCCAATCGTTATCTTGGGCAAGCTCGTCGGTTACGTCCACGTAGCCGTCTTTCGTTTTTTTCATACGCACGCCCCGCCCGTACTCGTCGTCGATAATTCTTTCTTCCATCTTCCAAGTTCTCCTCGTTATATTTATTCCCCTAAAACAAAGGGATTTTGCCATTTTTTCGCATCTTTTTTCGTCACCGTCTTACAAGTAAAGCAAGCGTATTTTCCGCGATAACGGCTCTTCGCCCATTCGGCAAGCTCGCGCGTTTCAAACATAGCCAACACGCAACTGCCCGAACCCGTCATCACTACGCCGAGCGGTGAAAAGGACTGCGCTTCTTCGTAGGCAATTCGCACGTCGTCGTTGAGTTGCACGGCGGGCGCAAAAAGGTCGTTCGTCAAACACTTACCCACTTCAAACGGATTGTTTTCGATAAGCGCGCGCATACATTTTTCCGTCGCGCCTTTCGCTCCGCCCGTCGGGTTTTCGTCGTATTGGCGATAACATTCCCCGCTTAATACGGGCGTTTTAGGACAAATCGCAAGGAAATACAGCGTGGCGTTCGACGAGAAAAATTCCACCTTTTCCCCGCGCCCTTGCATACGCGCAAATCCGCCGTCGAGCATATACCGCGTATCGCTCCCCAGCTCGTTCGCCAGCTGGATAATCCCGTCCTTATCTTGCACGTTGTAAAGCTTTGCCATACCGACGAGCGCCCCGCTTATATCGGCGGACGAACCGCCCAATCCCGCGCCGGCGGGAATATTCCGATAAACGGTTACGTTTGCGCCGTTTACGCCGAATTTTTCCGAAAACCGCTCCACCGCTTTCCAAGTATTATTGCGTTCGGGGGGTATGCTCGACGCGTCCACCCCTTTCATTTCCACGAACGAAAGCTTGTCCTTACGTTTTTTTAAAACGATTAAATCAAACAAGTCCACGCTTGCCACCACCGAATTTAGCATATGAAAACCGTCTTGAACGCCGACGATTTCAAGGGTTAAATTTACTTTGGCAAACGCCTTCACTTTCACCGTATTCATTCGTATAAACCTTTCCGCGCAAAACTCGTAAAACGGCGCGCGTGTCGGAGAAAAACTCCCCCGACACGGCTCGTTTACGTTATTGTACCATATTTTTCACGAAAATTCAATATTTTACAAGCGGTTTTTTATAAATTTCACCCAACTTCTCATTTCACTTGCCGATAAACGAAAATCCGCTCGCCCGCGCGCACGGGAAAGGTAAGTTCGGGATTGCTCTTTTGCAAATCTTCGGGCATACATCCCAAACGCTTTGACGCCGTCCACAATTCTTCCCCCTCGCGGAGCGCGTAAATGGAAAACGCCGAACGGCTTTCTTCGTATTTTTCCCCTTCTTCCACTTGCGCGACGTATTCCCATTCGCGACAAGCGTACCCACGCAAACACACTTTTACCGTCGCTTCCGCTTCCGTTTCACCGTCCTTTTTCCGCCGTACGTTCAGCCCGCACACCAAGCAATCGACGGCGATTTCGCAAATGTCGTCCCCTTTCCATTCGACGGGGAAAACGAACGGCAAGTTCAGCGTGCAAGTTTTATATCCGCCGTCCGCGTTTTTCAGCAACAGTTCGGCGCTCACCGTGCCTTCCGTTTCAAACCCCTTTTCCGTCTTTCTGCACACCGCTTCCGCTTTGGGAAGTAACGCCACTTGCAACGCGTATTCCCCGTCAATCGCGGGCGAAAGGGACACCACGCCCCGCACCCGTTCCACGCACTTGGTTTGGCTCAACAAACACATACCCCCGCCGTTTTGCTTTTTCAACGTCAATTTCGCGCACGGCGAAAAGGCGTCGCTTGCCAAAAGCACCGTTTCGTGGGTGTGTACGAAACAGTCGACGGAAAGGGTGTAGTTGAAAAGAATTTTACTCTTGCCCTTTTCTTCGTCCACGCCCGCCGTCAAATGCACGTCTTTTACAATAGCCCGCGCGCTCGCTTTACAATCCCCAAACGCTTCTTCGCAAGGGATTTGCACGTGGAAAGGCAACACCCGTTCGTACGAGCCTAATCCGTCTTCTTTTAAAACGCACACGTTAAGCACGAGTTCGCCGTCTACGTCCAAACTGCCCGCCCGCGCGACGACGGAAGTAACCACCGCCGTTTGTTCGTGCAAAAGGATATCCCCCACGTAATCGGCGTCGAATTCGTCTTCTTCTTCCACTTCGCCCGAAACGCACACCGTTCTACAAAGCGCAACGTCCGCCCGTTTTACGGCGATATCTTCCCCGCCGAGCAAATATTCCGTTTGACACGTTCCGTACACGATAATATCCGCGCCGACGATAACGGACACGTACAACCCCGAACCTTCCCTACGGTGTTGCACGTTTTCCGCTCGAAAAGCTACTTTGGCAAAACAAGCGGGGGTAACGCCGTCGTCTTCCGCTTTGTGGAAAAATTCCGCGCCCCGCTCCGCGCGACAAATTTTTCCTTCCGCGTCTTCATATACGATACATAAAAGCAATTTTCCCGAATACCGCACTTCCCCGTTGTCGGGCGTACAATCGACGGGCACGGGCTTTGCTTGTATTGCAAGAACGCTCCCGATTTCACTGCCGGGCAACCGACATTCTACAATCGACTGACTTTGCAATCGACAAATCTCCCCCGTATATCGGTACGTTTCATATTGCGGTTTAATAGCCATTTTTTATTCCACCTCCAAGCTACAAAGTTCCCTTTATCGTATGCGGATAAATGAAAAGTTAGAACGCAAGAACGGCAAAAACCGCGTAAAAAACCGTTTTTTGACTGGCAAAGGAATAAAAAGCAAAAAAAACGACGATACTTACCGTATGATAAAGCCAACGAAACGAATTACAGACGTCAAACAAATGGTAAAATCGTACAGCGCGCAACACGTAAGCGTGAAAGTGAATTTAGGCAGAAACAAAAGCGTGAGTTATCAAGGTATCCTTTCGGGGATTTATCCCGCGCTTTTCACCGTCAAACCGGACGATAAAAACTTTTTAGGCAAAACGGCGTATTCCTATTCGGACGTTTTATGCGGTAACGTAAAATTAAAAAAACTGTAAAACCTTTTTATCTTCCAAACAAAAACAGCCCCGAAAAGGGCGTTTCTCATAGGGTTTTTTTGATACAATAAAGGGATAGCGATTGTTTCGCTATCCCTCTCATTTTTATTCTATAAAAACACACGATTTTGCTTGCAAAGTATAGTGTGCTACACTTTTGAATTTGAGAGCCCTACAAGTCTTTTTTATCGTTGTTATCATCTTCTATATAATAGACTTGTGGCGTGGGTTCATTTTCTTCAAATTTTTCATAATCTAAAAAATCTTCTTCTCTTTTTTCTTCCACAAAGTGATTAACACCAACAAACAAGCCTATTAAAATATGTATCAATAAAATAGTTCCGCCTACAATCAGAAATATCAAACCATATTTATTAAAAGGTTCAGTGTCAGTAATCCAAAAAGAGCCAATTAAAACAAGAAAGAACGAAATTAAAGAAATAACAAGACATAAAATTTTCAACAAATATTCTTGCCACTTTTTTAACTGTTTATCACCAATAAAACAATCAACTAAATCATAATATGCAAAAAATAATGGTTCTAAAATAAGTTGTAACAATAGTTCCACAGCTTTCTCCTTGTTTATTAAAATATTAAATCCCTATCACTACGCCACTAAGGCTGTTTTTTGTTTATGCTATTTTTCACGCTTGCAACACTTTTTTCAAGAATTGCCCCGTGTAACTTCTTTCGTTTTCCGCCACTTCTTCGGGCGTGCCCGTGCAGACGATTTCTCCCCCGCCGTCGCCCCCTTCGGGGCCAAGGTCGATAATATAATCGGCGGTTTTTATCACGTCTAAATTGTGTTCGATAACGAGCACCGTGTTTCCCCCGTCGCGCAATTTTAACAAGATTTTAATCAGCTTGTCCACGTCGTACGAATGCAAACCCGTCGTCGGCTCGTCGAGAATATACAGCGTTTTTCCCGTCGAACGGCGGGCAAGTTCGGTGGCGAGTTTCACCCGTTGCGCTTCCCCGCCCGAAAGGGTGGTGGAGCTTTGCCCAAGCTTAATATACCCCAATCCAACGTCGTTTAACGTTTTAATTTTATTGTAAATGCTCGGTATCGGCTGGAAAAATTCGCACGCTTCTTCGACGGTCATATCCAACACGTCGGCAATGCTCTTACCCTTATATTTCACTTCCAGCGTTTCGCGGTTATACCGTTTCCCCCCGCACACTTCGCAAGGCACGAAAATATCCGGCAAGAAATGCATTTCGATTTTTATAATCCCGTCGCCGAAACAGTGTTCGCAACGCCCGCCCGAAACGTTAAAGGAAAACCGCCCCGCCTTATATCCGCGCTCTTTCGCGTCGGGCGTAAACGCAAACAAATCGCGAATGGCGTTAAACACCCCCGTATACGTCGCGGGATTGCTTCTCGGCGTGCGCCCGATTGGCGATTGGTCGATAGCGATTACTTTATCGAAATGCTCCACGCCACGCATCTGCGTATATTTTCCAAACCCGCGTTTCGCGCCGTTAAGCTGATTGGCAAGCGTAGGATAGACGATTTCGTTTACAAAACTCGATTTACCGCTCCCCGAAACGCCCGTAACGGCGGTAATCACCCCCACAGGCACGCGTACGTTGATATTTTTTAAGTTGTTTTGCGTGCAACCGTCCACTTCCAGCCATTTATCCGTAAGCGGTTTCCGCGCGGTAGGCACGGGGATTTTCCGTCTACCCGCAAGATAGTCGCCCGTAATCGAGCGTTCACAATTCATTACGTCGTCAGGCGTACCGCAAACGACTACTTCCCCGCCGTGTATCCCCGCTTTCGGACCGATATCCACGATATAATCGGCGCGACGCATCGTATCTTCGTCGTGCTCCACGACGATAAGCGTATTCCCCAAATCGCGCAATCCGCAAAGGGAATTGAGCAGTTTTTCGTTATCCCGTTGATGCAAACCGATGCTCGGTTCGTCGAGAATATACAAAACGCCCGACAGCGCGCTTCCGATTTGCGTTGCCAAACGTATGCGTTGGCTTTCCCCGCCCGAAAGGGTGGACGCGGAGCGGGAAAGGGTTAAATAATTCAACCCCACGTTCCGTAAAAATCCCAAACGGTTGTTGATTTCCTTTAAAATCGCGTCGGCAATCAAGTGCTCGGTTTTTGTAAAGCCTTTCGACACTTCGTCCAAAAAATCGAGTATGCCGTCAATCGACGTTTCGCAAACTTCCCAAATATTTTTTCCGCCGACGGTTACGGCAAGTGCTTCCTTTTTCAAACGTTGCCCGTTACACCCGTCGCAAGGCGCGTTCCGCATCAATTTTTCAATATCGCTTTTCACCCCGTCGGAAGTGGACGTGCCGTATCTTCTTTGTAAATTGTTCACGTACCCTTCCCACGTCTTTTTAAAGCTCCCCGAAAAGGAACGGGTTTCGTAACGCATATCCACCCGTTTATCGCTTCCGTACATTAAAATATTATAAATTTCAGGCGGTAAGTCTTGCACGGGTACGTCCAACGAAAAATCGTACGCTTTGGCAAGCGCCGAAAGCTCCATAAGCGCCATCGACGACGAGCCGAGATTCCACCCCGTAACTTTCATCGCCCCTTCCCGCAACGTTTTCGTTTTGTCGGGACAAATCAAATCGGGGTCGACGAAATGTTTAAATCCCAAACCCGAACAAGTGGGACACGCGCCGTAAACGGTGTTAAAAGAAAACATTCGCGGTTCGATTTCTTCCAGCGAAACCCCGCAATCGGGACAAGCGTAATTGACGGAATACAGCGTTTCTTCCCCGCCACAATCAATCACCACCAACCCGTCCGCTAATTTTAAAGCGGTTTCCAACGAATCGGTTAAACGTTTTTGTACGTTCGGTTTTATAATCAGTCTATCAACGACGACGAAAATATTGTGTTTAATATTCTTTTCCAAGTGAATTTCTTCTTGCAAATCGTACACGATACCGTCGATTTTCACCCGTCCGAAACCGCTCTTTTTAAAACCGTTTAATTCCTTGACGTATTCCCCTTTTCTACCCCGTACGACGGGCGCGTTGACGAGTATTTTGCTCCCTTCGGGCAACGCCAACACGTGGTCGCAAATCTCGTCCACCGTTTGGCGACGGATTTCCCGTCCGCACTTGGGACAATGCGGTACTCCAACGCGCGCGAATAAAAGACGGAAATAATCGTAAATTTCCGTAACCGTCCCCACCGTCGAGCGGGGATTTTTCGACGTCGTTTTTTGGTCGATAGAAATCGCGGGCGACAAGCCGTCTATGCTTTCCACGTCCGGTTTTTCCATTTGTCCGAGAAATTGCCGTGCGTACGACGACAAACTTTCCACGTACCGTCTTTGCCCTTCGGCAAATATCGTATCGAATGCAAGCGTAGATTTACCGCTCCCCGACAGCCCCGTAAAAACGGTGAGCTTGTTTCTGGGAATGGTAACGTCGACGTTTTTTAAATTATTCTCTTTTGCTCCCTTTACAACGATTTCTTCTTTCATAACCTTATCCTGTTTTTATCCCCTTTGCGCCTTTCGCAGTTTCAATTTCAATTCGGCGATTTTTTCGCGAATTTCAATCGCCCGTTCGAAATCCAACTGCCCGCTTGCCACTTTCATCAGCGCTTTTAACTTCTCAATCTCGTCGGGAATATCTTGCATTTTAATATCGTCCACACCCGCTTTTTTGGTGATATTCAGCGTCGATTTTACTTCTTTGATAATCGTTTTCGGCACGATACCGTGTTCTTTATTGTACTTATCTTGTACTTTGCGCCGTCTTTCCGTTTCGCCGATTGCCCGTTTCATACTGTCGGTGATTACGTCCGCGTACATAATCACTCTGCCTTCACTGTTGCGCGCCGCCCGCCCAATCGTTTGTATAAGCGCCGTGTCGCTCCGTAAAAATCCTTCCTTATCCGCGTCCAAAATCGCCACCAACTTCACTTCGGGCAAATCCAAACCTTCGCGCAAAAGGTTAATCCCGCACAGTACGTCAAATTCGCCAAGCCGTAATCCGTTTACGATATCCACCCGCTCCAACGTGTCGATATCGCTGTGCATATATTTCACTTTCACCGAATGTTCTTGCAAATAATCGGTAAGTTTTTCCGCCATTTTCTTGGTGAGCGTCGTTACGAGCACCCGTCCTCCGCCCGCCACCACCGTGCGGATTTCCGAGAGTAAATCGTCGATTTGTCCGCGCGTGGGTTTTACGTCGATAAGCGGGTCGAGCAAGCCCGTCGGGCGTATCAACTGTTCCACCGTTTGCCCCGCTTGCGCCAATTCGTAAGGGGCAGGGGTTGCGGAAACGTACACCACTTGCGGAATACGCGCGTCAAACTCGTCGAAGGTAAGCGGACGGTTATCGAACGCCGCGCGCATACGGAACCCGTATTCCACGAGATTTTTTTTGCGGGATAAATCCCCGTGATACATTGCGCGAATTTGCGGAATCGTCATATGGCTTTCGTCGATAAACACTAAAAATTCCCCCGACGGGAAATAGTCGAGCAAGGTAAACGACGGCTCGCCGATTTGCCGTCCGTCGAAATAACGGCTGTAATTTTCAATACCGCTACAATAGCCGATTTCCCGCATCATTTCCAAATCGTGTTCGGTGCGTTGTTTCAGTCGTTGCGCTTCCAAAATTTTGCCCGCGTCTTCAAACGCTTTCACTTCCCCTTGTAAATCTTCTTCAATCATACAAAGCGCCGAACGCAGTTTTTCCGTACCCACCGCGTATTGGCTAGCGGGGAAAATCGCTACGTGGGAAAGCTCGTTTAACTTTTGCCCCGTCAACGCTTCCACTTCGTAAATTTTTTCTATCTCGTCGCCGAAAAATTCAAGGCGTATCGCCACTTCCGAATTGGACGCGGGGAAAATTTCCAAAGCATCCCCACGCACGCGAAAGGTCGAACGTTTAAAATCCACGTCGTTTCGCGCGTATTGCAATTCAATGAGTTTACGGATTAAATCGTTCCGCTCCCACTCCATATTCGGGCGCAAAGAAAGGGATAATCTAAAATATTCTTCGGGCGCGCCCAAGCCGTAAATACACGACACCGACGCCACCACGATAACGTCTTTCCGCTCCATAAGCGAACCCGTCGCACTGTTGCGGAGCTTGTCGATTTCGTCGTTCATACTCAAATCTTTTTCAATATACGTATCGGTGGCGGGAAGGTAACTTTCCGGTTGATAATAATCGTAATACGAAACGAAATATTCCACGCGGTTTTCGGGGAAAAATTCCCGAAATTCGTTGCAAAGTTGCGCCGCAAGCGTCTTATTATGCGCAATCACGAGCGTCGGACGGTTTACGTTTTTAATCACGTTTGCCATTGTAAACGTTTTTCCGCTCCCCGTAACGCCGACGAGCACTTGCGCCCGTTCGCCGTCCAAAACGCCCGCAGTCAATTTTTCAATCGCTTGCGGTTGGTCGCCCGTAGGTTGATATGCCGAATGCAGTTTAAATTCCATACGCTCTTCCTTTTTTCGTTTTTAGTGGGGATTTCTTGTAAACATTTGTTTGTATTATACCACTTTTTTATCTAAATGTAAACAGTTTACGCTATTTTTTTAAAATATCCATTTTAAAAGCCAACCGACGAGAAAGGCAATCACGGCGGAAGTAATCGCCCAACCGAATTTTAACGCGACGTCCCGCTTTTGTTGGAGCGAACACCTTTTAAAGGCGTAACCGCTTGGATGCAGAGAAATCACGTACATTTTTTCCCCTTTGCGTTCGGAAGAAAGTAGTTCGAAATAATCGTCCAAAGCCAGCGCGGACAAAATGCGCTCCACCTGTTCTTCGGTGTATTTTTTCCTAACGGGCAAAATTTCGAGAATTTCAGCGGGCGAAACAAGGCAAACACCCCGCCCCTCACAAAGCGAAAACACCGCGCTCATCACTTCGTATTCCCGTTTATTCAGCACGCCCATACCCCCTTCGTTTATATTTCAACGCAACCCTGCCCCCCGCCTTTTTAAAATCGCGTACGGCAAATATAGTATTCGCATTTTCTATTCCACCTATGCAGTACCTTATCCTTTCACCCTTTGTATTACCGTACAAAAACCGTTTTTTGAAAATCACGAAAAAAGCGAGGCAAAACCGCCCCGCTTTTAATATATTTCTCGTTTTTATTCCGCTTGATTACTTTGCGTAGTTTGCGGTTCTTCCGCCTGCTTTTTCTCTTCTGCTTTTTTATAATAAACGCCCGTAACTATCGCCAACGCAAGCGCCAAAACGCTTACCACAAACAAGCCGATTACGTGCCCGTATTCTACGTTCAACGACATAACGCCTTGCGCCCCCGCCAACTCGTACACGTCTTTTAAAGCGGTCATCATCAATATTTCCGAAATCAACAACGCAAGAGCCAACACGGCAACGCCCGCCGTTTCTTTCACGCCAAACGAGTGCTTTTCGTCCGTTAAATTATTGATTTGCGCAAACAACGCTTTTACACTGGCAATCACAAGCATTACGGAAACCGCTTGCGCAATCATACTGTACACGGTCATTTCCACCGTCTTGCTCCAAAGCACCGTTCCGCTAGTAACCGTTCCGCCTTGTATAAATGCAATACTAAACGGCAAATACGCTTGCGCGCCGTCCATCGTCATACCGCTTTCCGTCATAGCCACGTACGCGCCCGCGTTTCTTGCCATCGTGCAAACGATAGAAAGCAATAAAATTCCGCCCGCGATAAAACCAAGCTTAATCAGCGTGCCTTTTTGCAAAATCTCTTTCCATTTCTTCGTCCAGTGGCAAATTAAATAGGTTGCAAGTCCCAACGCGCCAAGCACCATACCCGCGTTCGTAGCGCCGTTTCTTTCCATTTCTACGGTAATACCCATTACGCTCATTTCGTTTTTATTTAAAACGAAAAACGCGCCCACGCCGATATAAAAGCTAACAATCGTTAAAATCGCCCATTTATCCGCTTTTTTGTCCGTCTTGCCAAGCAAACCTTTCACGTACGTAATAATGGCGCGAACACCAAAAGTAATTACCGACGTCAACGTCGCCAAACTTACGGCAAGAGCCAACACACCGTAAACGGTTGCCGAATTTCTTAAAAATTCGTCCGCTTTTGCGTCCCCTACTGTCATCGTTTTCACTTGTTTTAAGAAATCGAATACGTAATAGAAAATATCTCTCGTCGCACCGCCCATTTCTTCCGCCGCAGACGCCATATTGATTTCTACGCCGATAAAGAATACGAACAACAGCGAGAAAAATACCCCCACCATCAATCCGATTGCGCCTATCTTATCCAACAGCGTTTTATGCTTTTCGGTAAATTCAAACGGTTTCTTTTCCGCTTTCACCCCAGCCGTTGCCGTAGCCGTAAAGGCAACTTCTTCCGTCGCCTTTCCCTTTCCGCACGACGGACAAAAATCCCCTTCGTACGCTACGCCACACGTATCGCAAACGTTTTTGCCGTCTATGCGCGCTCCGCAATATTGACAATACGCGAAATCCTTGTCGTTCGCCTTTCCGCAAACGGGACAAGCCTTTTTGCCGTCCACGCGGTTTCCGCATTGGTTGCAAAAGGTCGCGCCGTCGTCCACTTCTTTTCCACAACGTTCACATACCATATCCAATTTCTCCTTACTCTAAATTTATTGGTATAAAAATTATATCATATTACAATCGCATTTAGAGCAATTACGACGATTTGTCGTAAAAATATTCAAAAGGATAAGCAGGGCAAAAGCGCCCCGCTTTCTCTTACGAAATATTCATTTTTATATTGTGCAAAGCGTTCTTTTCAAGGCGGGAAACTTGCGCTTGGGAAATGCCTACTTCTTCGGAAATTTCCGTTTGCGTTTTGCCTTGATAATACCGCAAAAATAAAATCTTCTTTTCCCGTTCCCCTAATTTTTCCATCGCTTCGGATAAAGCCACGTGCTCCGTCCAAATTTCGTCGGTGTTCTTCTCGTCCGCAAGCTGGTCCATCAAAAGAAGCGTATCACCCGCCTTATTATACACAGGCTCGTAAATGGAAACGGGGTCGGAAATCGCGTCGAGCGCATACACCACTTCCCGCTCCGCAACTTGCATTTTTTCGGCTATTTTTTCAATCGTTGCCTCTTCGTCGCCCGCCTCGATTTCTTCGCGCGCTTTAAGCACTCTATACGCCGTATCGCGAATTGAACGGGATACCCTAAGTGAATTGCCGTCGCGAAGATACCGTTTAATTTCCCCCACAATCATTGGTACGGCGTAGGTGGAAAATTTCACCCCGACGTTTAAATCAAATCCGTCGATTGCCTTGATAAGCCCCACGCAACCCGCTTGAAACACGTCGTCCACACCGAGATTTTTAATACGGAAACGTTTTACAAGCGACAACACCAATCGCATATTGCCTACGATAAACGCGTCGCGCGCCCGTCTATCCCCCTGTTTGATTTTTTGCATCAGTTCTTCGTTTTCTTTCGCCGAAAGTTTTGGAAGCCCCGAAGTATCCACACCGCAAATTTCCACTTTTTGCATTTTACGCACCTCCTTTTGGGTATGTACCGCAAAAAGCCGACCAGCATACGACAAGTATGCGCCTTTTCAAGATTTTTATACACCGCAAATTTTTACGTTGCGACACAAAAAATCAACCGTTGCCTTATCGGCAACGGTTTTGCGTTTTCTTTATAAATTGTTTTTAACGAATTTTTCAAACGCTTCGGCGGGCAAGAAACCCAACTGATTAGCGCTTACTTTTCCGTTTTTAAAAACGAGTACGTTGGGAATGGACGAAATGCCGTATTTTATCGCCGCCTTTTCGTTATGTTCTTCGTCGATATCCATTTTTACGAAAATACCGTCCGCTTCGTATTTATCGGAAATCTCTTCCATAACGGGCGCAAGCATTCTACACGGCCCGCACCACGTTGCGAAAAAATCGCAAAACACCGTTTTATCCGTCGCTTTTATCAATTCTTCCAATTCATCTGCCGTTACGTATTTAACCATAATTTTCTCTCCTTATTTGTTTTTAAAATATTTTTCCACGTCGCCAAAGCTTACCTTTTCGCTTTCGCCCGTTTGCATATTTTTCACGCTCATCACACCTTCCACAAGCTCGTTCCCACCGATTACGGCAACGTATTTTGCGCCCAGCTTGTCCGCGTATTTAAATTGCGCTTTCACCGAACGTTCCATATGGTCGATTTCGGCAATCACACCCGCTTTGCGGAGCAACGTGGCAAGCTCAAACGCCTTTTGCCGACATTCCCCGTCCATACCCGCAAGATACACCGTCGGTTTTTCTTCTTCGGGGATTTGTACGCCCGTTTGTTCCATTACGATAAGCAACCGTTCGATACCCGCCGCAAAGCCGACGGCAGGCGTGGGATTTCCACCCAACCGCTCAATCAGCCCGTCGTATCTACCGCCCGCGCACACCGTACCTTGCGCGCCGATAGACGTCGACACGAATTCAAACACCGTACGAGTGTAATAATCCAAACCACGCACGATACGCGGGTCGATTTCGTAGGCTACGCCCGCTTTTTCCAAGCAAGACTTCACTTCTTCAAAATGCGTTTTGCAATCGTCGCAAAGGTAATCCACCATACTCGGCGCGTTCGCGTTGATATTCTTACATTCTTCCACCTTGCAATCCAACAAGCGGAGCGGATTTTTTTCGTAACGTCCTTTGCAATCATAACACAGTTTATCCAAATGCGGGGCAAAAAATTCCTTTAACGCCTTATTATACGCGCTACGGCAAGTCGGACAGCCGATAGAGTTGATGTACAGTTTTACGTTTAAACCGAGCTTTTTAAGCAAAGTATCGGCAAGTAAAATCGCTTCGGCGTCCGTTTGCGCGCTTTTCGCGCCGAAAATTTCTACGCCGAATTGGTGAAATTCGCGCAGTCTACCCGCTTGCGGACGTTCGTAACGGAACGCGGGAATAATATAATACATTTTCGCGGGCAACACCCCGTTATACATACCGTTTTCCACAAACGAACGCACCACGCCCGCCGTGCCTTCCGGTTTAAGCGTAATCGAACGGTCGCCTTTGTCTTTAAACGTGTACATTTCTTTGGTTACTATATCCGTCGTGTCGCCCACCCCGCGATTGAAAAGTTCGGTGTGTTCGAATACGGGAGTACGGATTTCTTTCACGCCGAACAGCTTTGCCGTTTGACGCGCTATATTTTCCACGTATTGCCATTTATACGATTCGGCGGGCAATACGTCTTTCGTGCCTTTGGGTACGTTTATCATAATCTTTTCCTTTTTCGTTTAAAATCGGCAATTTTTTCACGCTTTGCCGTAATAGCGTTATTCGTTAAAGAACGTATTTTTTCAAATTTCTATCGCCCGTAAGCTTTTGCAAATGCTCGTCTACGTAGCGTTTGTCGATATTTAGCGTAAACGTAGGATAATCCCCGCCCGCGTTAAAGGAAATGTCTTCTAACAGATATTCCATCACCGTATGCAAACGGCGCGCGCCGATATCTTCACTGGTGGCGTTGAGCTCCACCGAAACTTCCGCAATCCGTTCGATTGCGCCTTCGTCGAATTGGAGCAAAATATTATCTACGCTCAAAAGTTTCCCGTATTGGAAGGTGAGCGAATTTTCCGTTTCCGTTAAAATACGAACAAAATCTTGTTTCGTCAAGCTTTTTAATTCCACCGATACGGGGAAGCGTCCCTGCAATTCGGGAATCAAATCCTCCACCGCCGCCACGTGAAATGCACCTGCCGCAATAAACAAAATAAAATCCGTCTTCATCGGCCCGTATTTCGTCACCACCGTGCTGCCTTCTACGATAGGCAAAATGTCCCGTTGCACC
>JAZNIR010000015.1:0-2293 GCA_045577595.1 Candidatus Scatosoma sp. | reverse complement strand
GTTAAAAGGGCGAGGAATTTACTCGCCTTGTTACGAAGACGTCAGTCTGCCTTTTTCAGCGTTCTGATACATCTTGCGCAAACGTAACCGTTGGTTTCCTTACCGTCCTCGACGTAGGAAATCTTTTGAACGTTTACTTTGAAAGTTCTTCTCGTTTTACGGTTGGAGTGGCTTACGTTGTTGCCGGACGCTTGACCTTTACCGCAAATATTACATACTCTAGACATATTGACACCTCCGATTTGGGATTATTTCGCCGTAGTTAATTTCTAAAAACGGTGCTTGCAAATGCGCGTGAAAAACGCTTGATGCAAAACAAGCAATAATAATATATCATTTCTTTCAAGAAAAATCAATCAAAATTGAGCCTGAAAAAACAAAAAATAAAAAATATTCGAAAAAATTTGGAAAAGTACTTGCAAAATAACGGCAAATAGTGTACAATGAAAAGGAAGTTGGAGAAAAATTATGTCAGTTATTACAAACAACGCTTACGGAAAAATATCCATTTCAGAAAAAGCTATTGCCAAAGTGGCTTGCCACACGGCGAAAGAATCGTACGGAATCGTCGAGGTTTCGCGCCGTTTTAAAGCGGGGCTGTTTTCTTCGTTGAAAAAGAAAGGGGATAGAAAAGGGATTAAAGTATCTATTTTTTCCAACCGTATCTATATCGACGTGTCCGTCGTTATCAAATACGGCGTTTCCATAAACGCGGTTGCGGAATCGCTGAAAGAAAGCATTAAATACAAAGTCGAAGCGTTTACAGGTATGGTCGTAAACGCCGTCAACGTCAACGTTATCGGCGTAAAATTGTAATTTTCCCAAGCGCAAGCGGTTAGCCGTTGCGCTTTTTTGCGTTATATTATATATTTACTAAATAATGAAATAAGGAGCATTTCAAAATGCATAAAACGATAAACAGCATCGAGTTCCGTAAAATGGTGCTCGTAGGTGCGAAACAATTAGAGATTAACCGCGCGAAAGTAGACGCGCTGAACGTATTCCCCGTTCCCGACGGCGATACGGGTACGAATATGTCGCTCACGATGCAATCGGCGGTGAAAGAACTTACGTCTTGTCCGTCTAACGCATTTCCCGAAATTTGCAACAGCATTTCCAAAGGCGCTTTAAAGGGCGCGCGCGGGAATTCGGGCGTTATTCTTTCCCAAATTTTGAAAGGTATGTGCTCGGTGCTTGGCAAAGCGGAAGGGGACGTAGATACGAAAACGTTTGCCAAAGCGATGGAACAAGGTACGCGCGTGGCGTACGGCGCGGTGTCCGTGCCCAAAGAAGGTACGATTCTCACCGTTATCCGTATGATGAGCGAATGCGCGTCGAAAGTAGCAAGCAAGAGAAAATCGTTTGAAGAATTTTTAGGCGAAGTGATTGCGGAAGGGGAAAAAGCGCTTGCGCTCACCCCCGAACTTCTTCCCGTGCTTAAAAAAGCGGGCGTCGTCGATTCGGGTGGCGTCGGGCTTATGACGATTTTTAAGGGGTTTGCTAGCGAACTTACGGGCGAAGACGTCGTAGATACGATTATGGAAGTGGAAAACGCGGAAGATTCGTCCGATTTTGGTGATAATTCGAATATTATCAATATGGATTTGGGCGAAATCCAATTCGCGTACTGCACCGAATTTTTCATTATCAATATGAAAAAGAGCACGACGCTTTCGGCAATCGACAGACTGCGCGAACGGCTTATGGCAATCGGCGACAGTGTAATTTGTATCGGGGATTTAGACCTTGTAAAAGTGCACGTACACACCAATCAACCGGGCAAAGCGCTCACCTACGCGTTGGAGCTTGGCGAACTTGACCGTCCGAAGATTGAAAATATGTTGGAACAAAACCGTCAGTTAAAGGCGAAAATGGAAGCGGAAAAGAAAGAAATGGGTATGCTTGCCATTTGTACGGGCGCGGGACTTTCCAGCATTTTCCGCG
Organism: Candidatus Scatosoma sp.; assembly: GCA_045577595.1. GTDB lineage: Bacteria > Bacillota > Clostridia > Christensenellales > Borkfalkiaceae > Scatosoma. The sequence continues at coordinate 349 of JAZNIR010000015.1, read as the reverse complement.
ATTTAAACGTCGACCGCATTATCGAAGGCGGGCAAACGATGAACCCCAGCGCAAACGATATTGCAACGGCGGCGCAAAAGATTAACGCGGAACACATTTTCGTATTCCCCAACAATAAAAACATTATTTTAGCGGCGGAACAAGCGAAAAATCTCGTGGAAAACAAGACGATTCACGTAATTCCTACGAAAAACGTACCGCAAGGCTTTGCGGCGGCGCTCGAATTTAATCCCGAAGTAAGCGCGGAAGAAAACAAGACGAATATGATTCACACGCTCTTAACGTTAAGCACACCGTCTATTACCGAAACGACGTGTTTTACGTTGGTTTTTTCATAGCAAGTTATAAT
>JAZNIR010000014.1:0-4504 GCA_045577595.1 Candidatus Scatosoma sp. | reverse complement strand
TAGAAAGCCCTACGGCAGGCGTATATCTTGCAGGTGTATGTCAAGGGCCTAAAGATATCCCCGAAACGGTATCGCAGGCGTCTGCTTGTGCAGCGAAGGTTATCGGTTTGCTTGCAAAAGATAAATTAAAGACGAATCCTTGCGTTGCTACGCCCGACGAAAGTATGTGTAACGGTTGTAGCCAATGCGCGAACGTATGCGCTTACGGCGCGATTACGTACGTGGATAAGGAATTCCGTCTTGGTGGCGGTAAAACGGAAGTGCGTCGCGTAGCGTCGGTTAACCCTGCGGTATGTCAAGGCTGTGGCGCTTGTACGGTAACTTGTCCTTCTGGCGCTATGGACTTGAAAGGATTCAGTTCTAAACAAATTATGTCGGAGGTGGAAGCAATATGCAAGAAGTAACAACGGAAAAGAAAGAATATACGCCCAATATCGTTGCTTTTTGTTGCAACTGGTGTTCGTATGCGGGGGCAGACCTTGCCGGTTCCAGCCGTCTTACCTATCCCGCAAACGTAAAAATCATTCGCGTACCTTGTTCTTGTCGGGTAAATCCTATGTTCGTTTTAAAAGCGTTCCAACAAGGCGCGGACGGCGTAATCCTTTGCGGTTGCCACCCTGGCGACTGCCATTACGTAACGGGCAACTATTATACGAGAAGAAGAATGGCGCTTTTGTTCAACTTCCTTAACTATATGGGCATTGAAAAGGAACGTACCCGCGTAGAATGGGTTTCGGCGGCGGAAGGCGCGCGTTTCTCGGCGGTTATGAACGATTTTGTGAAAACGGTGGCGGCGCTTGGCGAAAACAAACGCCTTACCGACCTTCGCGTAAAGGAGGGTGAATAATATGAAAGACGTTGCATTAAAAATGGTAGAACGCGCAAAAGAATTGCTTGAAAGCGGTGAAGTGGCGCGTGTTATCGGTTGGAAAAAGGGCGACTTTTTCTACGACAATTCGCCCGCGTCCTTTGAAAGCGTAGAAGAATTAAAAGATTTCACCTACGATTATTTTTGTGGCGCAAACCTTTCTAAATATCTTATCCAAGCAAGCAAAAAAGAAGGCAAAACGGCAGTATTTTTAAAGCCTTGCGATACGTACAGCTTTAATCAACTCGTCAAAGAACACCGTATCAAACGGGAAAATATCCACGTGATTGCGATTGAATGTTTGGCAAAATTGGATATTGAAAAAATCAAAGCGCAAGTAGACGGTATCGTAACGGACGTAGAAGTCGTTGATAAAGACGTAAAAGTTACGACGACGAGCGGTGAAAAAACGCTGTACAAGCCGGACGTAGTGCTCGTTAAATGCGCAACTTGTGAAAAGACGCATCAAGTAAAAGACGAAGAAATTATTTTGCACGAACGTCCCGCGCGCGACGTAAACCGCTTTGAAGAAGTGGAAAAACTCGAAGCAATGACGGCGGACGAACGGTTTGCGTTCTGGAAATCGCAACTGCAAAAATGTATCCGTTGCAACGCTTGCAGAAACGTATGTCCCGCTTGTTCGTGTATTAAATGCGTATTTGATAACCCCGCGTCGGGCATTGCGGCAAAAGCGAACGATTCGGAATTTGAAGAAAAGCTTTTCCACGTAATTCGCGCGTTCCACGTAGCGGGTAGATGTACCGACTGTGGCGAATGTTCGCGCGTATGTCCGCAAAACATACCTTTGCATCTTTTAAACCGTAAATTTATTAAAGATATCGACGGCTTGTACGGCGAATATCAAGCAGGGGAAACGGACGAAGGCAAAACGCCTCTTACTTCCTACACGGAAGGAGATGCCGAGCCGAATGACGTTGTAAACGGGGAGGCAAAATAATGTTGAAAATAGCAAAAGAAAGATTAAACGAATTATATGCAAAAATCAACGAAACGTTCGGTTTGTTTATGCCGATTAAAAAAGCGGGCGAAGTAAATTATCACGTTTGGGAAGAAGGGAAAGAAGTTTCGCTTGAAACGCTTAAAACGGTGAAATCCCCCAAGAATATGTTCTTCCCGCAAACGGAAAATATGATGAAGTTTAAAACGGAAGATAAAAATCTTTCGATTGAAAGTTTAAACTTCGAAAAAAGACCGTTCGTGCTTTTCGGCGTAAAGGCTTGCGATTTTAAAGCAATCGAAGTGTTGGACAAGGTGTTCCTTGCCGAACCTATCGACACCTATTATCAATCGAGAAGAGAAGCAACGACGATTGTAACGCTTGCTTGCTCGAAACCGGAAGAAAGCTGTTTCTGTTCGGTGTTCGGCATTGACGCAACCGCTCCGCAAGGGGACGTAACGACGTGGCTTGACGATAACTATTTGTATTGGCAAGCGAACACCGAAAAGGGTGAAACGCTTACGGAAAGCGTGAAAGACTTGTTTGAAAAGGGCGGGGAAGAAACCGTTTCCGCGCAACAAGCAAAGACGAAAGAAGTAATGGAAAAATTGCCTTTCGCAACGCTTGATTTAAGCCGTTTCAAGCCGGAAAATCTCAACGAACTGTTCGATGCAAAAGAATGGGAATCTATGAGCGAAGCTTGTCTTGGTTGCGGTACTTGTACGTTCGTTTGCCCGACTTGCCAATGTTTCGACATTCGCGATTTCAAAACGAACGAAGGGGTTGTAAGATACCGTTGTTGGGATTCTTGTATGTATTCCGACTTTACTTTGATGGCGCACGGTAATTCGAGAACGACGCAAATGCAAAGATTCCGTCAAAGATTTATGCACAAGCTCGTGTACTATCCTTCGCAAAACGACGGGTTGTATTCGTGCGTAGGTTGCGGTAGATGCGTAAACAAATGCCCGCAACGCTTGAACATTGTAAAAGTAATCAAAACGTTGGGAGGTAAAGAAAATGATTAACGAAACACTCATTCCCAAAATCGGTGTTGTAACGGATATTCGTAAAGATACGCCCGACGTAAAAACCTTCCGCGTGGTAGGCACGGACGGCAAAAAACTGTTCGAACATATGCCTGGGCAATGCGCTATGGTGTCTATTCCCGGCGTAGGCGAATGTATGTTCTCTATCACGTCGTCGCCGACGAATAAGGATTATATGGAATTTTCCATTAAAAAATGCGGTTGCGTAACGGAAGTGATTCACGCGTTGGAAGTCGGCGCGCAAATCACCGTTCGCGGGCCTTACGGCAAAAACTTCCCCGTAGAAGAAGATTTCAAAGGCAAAGATTTGCTCTTTATCGCGGGTGGTATCGGTTTAGCGCCTTTGCGTAGCGTTATCAACTACGTGCGCCATTACAGAAACAATTACGGCAAAGTCGTAATCGTGTACGGCGCAAGAAGTAAAGACGACCTTGTGGACATTGAAGAAATCAAGACGGAATGGATGAACGAGCCGAATATGGAAGTGTATTTGACGATTGACCGTCCCCAAGAAGGTTGGGACGGACACGTCGGTTTCGTACCTGCTTACGTAAAAGAGCTTGGATTAAATCCGAATATGACGGCTGTGCTTTGCGGTCCGCCAATCATGATTAAATTTACGCTTGCGGGGCTTTTGGAACTCGGTTTCGACAAATCGCGCGTGTACACGACGTTGGAACTTCGTATGAAGTGTGGCGTTGGTAAGTGCGGAAGATGTAACGTAGGGGATAAATTCGTGTGCAAAGACGGACCTGTGTTCCGTATGACCGAACTCGACGAATTACCCGACGAATATTAAGGAGAGAAAACAAATGGAAAAAATGGTCAACGTATATCTTTTCGGCAAACGTTACGAAGTGCCGGAAAGCTTAACGATTATGAAAGCGATGGAATACGCGGGATATCAACTCGTACGCGGTTGCGGTTGCCGTAACGGCTTTTGCGGTGCGTGCGCAACCATCTATCGTATTAAAGGGCAACAAGAGCTCAAAACGTGCCTTGCTTGTCAACAACAAGTAGAAGAAGGAATGTACGTAGCGACGTTGCCTTTCTTCCCGCTCGTAAAGCAGGTGTACGACATTAACGAAATCAAGCCCACCCAGCAAATCATGATGCAACTGTACCCCGAAATTTATTCGTGTATCGGCTGTAACGCTTGCACCAAGAGCTGTACGCAAGAACTCAACGTTATGCAGTATATCGCGTACGCACAGCGCGGCGAATACGAAAAATGCGCGGAAGAAAGCTTCGACTGCGTTATGTGCGGCGTATGCTCTTCGCGTTGTCCTGCTGGCATTTCGCATCCCCAAGTTGCGCTGTTGTCGCGCAGACTCACGGGCAAATACATTGCGCCCGAAACACAGCACCTTATCAACCGCGTAGCGGAAATCGACAGAGGGGATTGCAAGGCGGCGTTGGAGGCGATTATGAACACGCCTTTGGAAGAACAAAAGCATCTGTATAACAACAGAGAAATCGAAAAATAAGGAGAAGCGTAATGTATCATTATACTGATGAACAACTTGAATCGATGAAAAAAGTAGAAGCAAGCCGCGCTTCCCGTATTGAAAAGCTCCACGAAAGAATGACGGCAGAAGAAAAGGACGCCGTTTTGGCGGAATTTCACCC
>JAZNIR010000013.1:0-2870 GCA_045577595.1 Candidatus Scatosoma sp. | reverse complement strand
TGGCCTCCGACTTACTCAAAGACCTGTGTCAGTGGAAAGGAATAGAAATAATAGAAGGAGAAATGGCGGTAGACCACATACACCTTTTGCTTTCTATACCACCCAAAATGAGTATTTCAGGCGTGATGGGATATTTGAAAGGAAAAAGTAGCTTGATAATATATCAAAAATTTGGGACGGCAAAGTTTCAATATCGATGTAAAGAATTTTGGTGTCGTGGCTACTATGTAGACACGACAGGCAAGAATACTCAGGTAATCAAGGAATACATACAAAATCAGTTAAAACAGGACAAAGAAAATATGCAGTTAGCGATTGATTATCCTGAGGACCCTTTCAAGGGTAGTAAGTAATATTCGCAAAGACTGGCAGGTCGTCCTATGTGAGCGTGGCTCACGGACTAGTAGACTAGGGCTCTGCCCGAAAATGAAGAACCCCTAGTTTTACTAGGGGGTTACTTTTTTATATTGTGGACGATAAAAACTTGACAAAAACGCGTACGCAAGTTATAATAATAAAAAACAACAAAGGAGAACGATTATGGCAAAAACAAAAAAAGAAAAAAAGCCGAGCAAAATGAAAAAGTTTTTCGGCGAATTTAAAACGTTTATTACGCGTGGCAACATTTTGGATATGGCTGTCGGCGTTATCGTTGGCGGTGCGTTTACGGGCATCGTCAACGGATTGAGCAACAATATTTTAAAACCGATTATCAACTGGTTGTTGGCGTTGGTGCTGGGGAAGCAAGGGCTTTCGGGTGCGATTACGATGCTTTCCCCGTCGTATAAAGACGTGTTGGACGGAAGTGGCGCGGTGATTGGCGAAGAGTTAGACCTTGCTAGTTCCATTTACATTGATTGGGGCGCGTTTATCAGCGCGATTATCAATTTCTTATTGATTGCTTTCGTATTGTTTACTATCGTGCGTATGTTTAACAACATTGCAAAAGCGCGCGAACGGGCAATTTTGGAATTGGACGCGTACGGCAGTGAAAAGAAAGCGGTGAGAAAGATTGCGAAAGAAGAAAAAGTGTCGAGAAAGCAAGCGCAAGCGATTTACGACGAACGCGTAGAACAAGCGAAAGTGAAAAAAGCGGAAGACGAACGGCTTGCCAAAGAAAAAGCGGACGCGGACGCAAAAGAAGCGGCGCGGATTGCCGGAGAAAAAGCAACGGCAAACACCCGTCTTTTGGAAGAAATTCGCGATTTGTTGAAACAGAAATAAGCGATAATAGGCGAAATTCGTTGACTTTCCGTGAAAAATCGGCTATAATAAATAAGTAAATATAATAAAGGCAATGAAAAAGCGGGCGTTTTTGTAAACGTTTTCAAAAGAGAGTGTATTCGTAGGCTGAAAGATACGCGAAAACGGTAAAATACCCTTTCACTTTGGAGCCGTTCCGTTGAGCTTGCGATAAGGCAAGGGTAGGCGGAAACGCGTGCGCGGCGTTACGGCGGAATAAGGCGCGGGCAACCGCGCGAATGCAGGTGGTACAGCGGAAACATTCGCCCTGCGCGTTTTATAAAAACGCGCAGGGCGTTTATCTTATTAAAAATCAAAAGGAATACGCATAAAAGGAGTTATTATGAAAGAAAAATTGCAAGCGTTACAAACGGAAATGCAAACGGCAATGTCCGAAATTAGCACGAGTAAGGGCTTATACGAACTGAAAGTGAAATTTCAAACGGCGTTGAAAGGGGTGATGAGCGGTATGAAAGATTTGCCCAAAGAAGACCGCCCCGCGTTTGGGAAAATCGTCAACGAATTTAAGCAAACGATGGAAGAAAAATTTGAAACGCGTTCGGCGGAAGTGCGCGAAATGGAAATGCAAAGAAAGTACGCGTCCGAACAAATAGATATTACGATGCCTGGAAAAACGTACAAGGCGGGCGCGTTACATCCGATAACGCGTGTAAAAAACGAACTTATCGACGTGTTTGCGGGTATGGGTTTTAAAGTGTTTGAAGGGCCGGAAATCGAAACGGATTATTATAATTTCACCGCGCTCAACACCCCCAAAGACCACCCCGCGCGGGATATGCAAGATACGTTTTATCTTGCGGAAAATTTACTGCTCCGTACGCAAACGTCCGCAGGGCAAATTCGCGTAATGGAAAAGGAAAAACCGCCGATTAAAATTCTTTCGCCGGGCAGAGTGTTCCGTTCGGACGACGACGCGACGCATTCCCCGATGTTCCATCAAATGGAAGGGCTCGTCGTAGATAAGGGCATCACCCTTTGCGATTTGCAAGGTATGCTTGCCGAATTTGCGCGTAAAATGTTTACCTCGTCGACGAAAGTGCGTTTGCGTCCGTCCTATTTCCCTTTCACCGAACCGAGCGTGGAAGTTGATTTAAGCTGTTCGGAATGTGGCGGAAAAGGTTGCCGTTTGTGCAAGGGAACGGGTTGGATAGAAGTTCTCGGCGCGGGTATGGTAAACCGTCGCGTGCTTGAAAATTGCGGTGTCGACCCCGACGAATATACGGGTTTTGCGTTCGGTATGGGTATCGAGCGTATTGCGATGCTCAAGTACGGCGTAAACAATATTAAGACGTTATTTGAAAACGATACGCGTTTTATCGAGCAGTTTGAGGAATAAGGAGGAAGGAAAAAAATGAAAGTACCTTTCAGTTGGTTAAAAGATTACGTAGATATAGATATTACCGCGCAGGAGCTTGCGGATAAGTTATTTTCTTGCGGTTTTGAAGTGGAAGAACTTTCCTATCTCGGCGAAAAAATCAGTCGCGTAGTGGTAGGGCAAGTCAAAGCGCTTACTCCTCACCCCGATAGCGACCATATGCAAATTTGCGTGGTGGATTGCGGAGAAGAATACGGTAGGGATTTGCAAATCGTCACGGGCGCGCCCAACG
>JAZNIR010000012.1:0-7066 GCA_045577595.1 Candidatus Scatosoma sp. | reverse complement strand
GGGATTTTTGCGACAATTTTCCTGCGAAAAATTAAAAAATATCCTTTGGAATTCTTTACTATTCACAAAAAAGGTGTTATAATATGTGTATACCAAAAATCGGAGGTAAGAGAAAATGGCACATGTAATTACGGATGAATGCGTTGCTTGCGGCGCTTGCGCAGATACCTGCCCCGTTGGCGCGATCGTTTTGGACGAAGCGAAAGGCATCTACGTGATCAATAACGAATGCGTGGATTGCGGCGCTTGTGAAGACGGATGCCCCGTTGGCGCAATCAAAGAAAACTAACGCAAAAAGAAAGGAAAGCCGAGAAGTATATTCTCGGCTTTCTTTTCGTTATTCGGTTGTCTTTTGCGACGTTTGTTTAGCGGTTTTTGCCGACAAAGCGGCTTGCTTTTTGGCGGATTTTGCACGTTGTTTTTCGTCGCGGATTTGTAAAGCTCGGTTTAAGGAATTTCTCGCTTTTTTGGAAAGCCCGTCCAACTTTTTTACAAGCCCGAGCGAAAGTTTTTCAATCAAGCCCAAAAGCGCCACGTCGATATGTAATACGCGCAATAACTTCATAAACACATTTTTCATATACTCTCTCCTTTTCCGAAAATAATAAAAAACCGTTTATCAACGCTATTGCAAAATAAGGTTGCGGGGAAACCGTCGTTTTTGCCCGTCGCCGAACGATTATACTACAAAAAATCCGTTTGTCAAGAGCATACTGACAGTTTTTTACAAAGTTCTTTAAAAAAATTTTTTATTTACCGCCCGTAAGGAGCGCTAAAAAGCAAAAATCGTAAACAAAAATCGGTGAAAATATTGACAAGCGTCGTTACGGTGTGATATAATAAAGAAGTTATAAAGCAAAAGGATAAGCAAATTTGCGCGCAAAAAACGGTGGGGAACCGTAGCGGGCAACTTTTTGCTTGTGAATTTGTTTGCGTCGTTTAAAAGGAAAAAAGGAAGTATGTACAGACACTTTTTCAAAAGATTTTTTGATATCGTATTGAGTTTGCTGGGTATTATCGTGTTGGCAATTCCGATGTTGATTATCGCGATTATCGTGAAATGCACCAGCAAAGGTCCTGCGATTTTCGTACAATTACGCGTGGGAAGAAACGGGAAGCCTTTTAAATTTTTCAAATTTCGAAGTATGCGTATAGACGCGCCACACGACGTAGCAACCCGTGAGATTGATGGAAAAAAATACATAACGAAATTCGGCGCGTTTTTGCGTAAAACGAGCTTGGACGAATTGCCCCAGCTTTTTTGTATTTTTATCGGCAGTATGTCGATTATCGGTCCGCGTCCGGTTGTTTTAGAAGAAACCGAACTCACGGAAAAACGCCGTCAAACGGGCGCTCTTGCTATTCGCCCTGGCCTTACGGGCTTGGCGCAAGTGAAAGAGAGAGATAAGCTTACGGATATGTCTTTAAAAGCGGAAATCGACGGCGAATACGCGAAAAAGATTACCTTTTGGAAAGATTTAAAAATCTTTTTCAAAACGATAGCCGTCGTTTTAAAAAGAGATAACGTCGTAGAAGGTACGGCGGTGGAAGAGAGCTTATTAAACGAAGAGAAAACGGCAACCGCGCAAACGGACGAAGTGGCGGTAAGCGAGCAAGAAACAAACGCGAAGGAGTAAGCTATGCAAGCGATTATTTTAGCGGCGGGAATGGGAAAACGCTTAAAAGAATTAACGCAAGACAATACGAAATGTATGGTGAAAGTTAACGGCGTTACGCTGATTGACAGAATGTTGCATCAAATCGAAAAACGAGCGCTTTCCCGTATCGTCGTAGTGGTAGGCTACAAAGGCGAATTATTGAAAGAATATATAGATTCGCTCGGCATTAAAACGCCGATTGTGTACGTGGAAAACGAAATTTACAATAAAACGAACAACATCTATTCGTTGGCGCTTGCCAAAGACTATTTGAGCCAAGACGATACGTTGCTGTTCGAATCCGATTTGATTTTCGAAGATTCGTTAATCGACGCGCTGTTAGACGACCCGCGCGACACGCTTGCGCTGGTGGACAAGCATCAAAGCTGGATGGACGGCACGTGCGTCAAGCTTACGGACGACGACGCGATTGCGGAATTTATTCCCGGCGCGAAATTCAATTTCGACGAAGTGGACGATTATTATAAAACGGTAAATATTTATAAATTTAGCAAACATTTTTCCAAAACGCATTACGTGCCTTTCTTGGACGCGTACACGAAAGCGCTTGGCGACAACGAATATTACGAACAGGTTTTGCGGGTAATCGCGATGCTGGACGACCCCGTAATTAAAGGAAAACGTTTAAACGGACAGCTTTGGTATGAAATCGACGACGTGCAAGATTTAGACATAGCGACGTCTATGTTCGCGCCCGACGGCGACGAAAAAGTGGCGTTGTTGCAACAGCGGTACGGCGGGTATTGGCGGTATCCCAAACTCGTGGATTTTTGTTATCTTGTCAATCCGTATTATCCGCCCAAGAAAATGGTGGACGAACTGCGTTCGAATTTTGATACGCTGTTACGGCAATATCCGTCGGGAATGAAAGTAAACGCGCTCTTGGCGGGCAAGAATTTCGGCGTGCGTGCGGAAAATATCGTGGTGGGCAACGGCGCGGCGGAATTGATTAAATCGCTGATGGAAGGCGTGCAAGGAAAAGTGGGATTCGTGCGCCCTACCTTTGAAGAATATCCCAACCGTTACACCCAAGAAAACAGTGTTTGTTATTATCCGAAAAACGGCGATTTTGCATACGGCGCGGACGATTTAATCGAATTTTTCAAGGATAAAGATATTCAAACGCTCGTTATCGTAAATCCCGACAATCCGACGGGGAATTATATCCCGCAAAAGGATATGGACAAGCTGATTGCCTTTACGAAAGCAAAAGGCGTGCGTTTTATCGTCGACGAATCGTTCGTGGATTTTGCAAACGAAGAAACGACGCTTATCGAGCAATCGACGTTAAACGCAAACCCGCATTTATTCGTAATGAAGAGCATTTCCAAATCGTACGGCGTGCCAGGACTCCGTTTGGGCGTGCTCGCGTCGGGAGATACTTCCCGTATCGCGCAAATCAAAAAGGACGTGGCGATTTGGAATATCAACTCGTTCGGCGAATACTATATGCAAATTGCGGAAAAATATAAAAAGCATTACGCGCGTTCGTTGGAAATGGTAAAAGCGGAGCGGGAAAGATATATTGCAAAGCTTTCGAAAATTCAACACTTGCGGGTAATCCCGTCGCAAGCGAATTACGTAATGGTGGAAGTGCAAGGCAAATATACGGCGAAAGAATTGGTGAAAATATTATTACTGAAATATAATCTGTTCGTAAAAGACCTTACAAGCAAAGTGGGCGGACAGTATTTGCGCCTTGCGATACGGGACGAAAAGGACGATAATAAATTGATTACGGCGTTAACTGCCGAACTTGGAAATAAATAAAAAAAGGAGAAAAAAAGAAAATGTCGCTGTTTACAGGAAAAACGTTATTGATTACCGGCGGTACGGGGAGCTTTGGCAACGCCGTATTAAACAGATTTTTAAAAACGGATATCGGGGAAATCCGCATATTCTCGCGCGACGAGAAAAAGCAAGACGATATGCGCCACGAATTCCAATCGAAAATGCCAGAAGTGGCGGAAAAGATTAAATTCTATATCGGGGACGTGCGCGACCTTGCCAGCGTGAAAAACGCGATGCACGGCGTAGATTACATCTTCCACGCGGCGGCGTTGAAACAAGTGCCGTCTTGCGAATTTTTCCCGATTGAAGCGGTGAAAACCAACGTACTCGGCACGGAAAACGTGTTGACGGCGGCAATCGACGAAGGGGTGAAAACGGTGATTTGTCTTTCCACCGACAAGGCGGCGTATCCCGTGAATGCGATGGGTACGAGTAAGGCAATGATGGAAAAGGTTATCGTGGCGAAATCCCGCACCGTCGACCCGAATAAAACGAAAATTTGTTGCACCCGTTACGGCAACGTTATGTGCAGTCGCGGGAGCGTAATTCCCCTTTGGATTGACCAAATTAAAAACGGCAAACCGATTACCGTAACCGACCTTACGATGACGCGGTTTATTATGTCGTTGGACGAAGCGGTGGACTTGGTGTTGTTTGCATTCGAACACGGCGTTTCGGGGGATATTTTGGTACAAAAAGCGCCCGCTTGTACGATTAAAACGCAAGCGGAAGCGGTGTGCGAGCTTTTCGGCGGAAACAAAGACGAAATCAAAGTAATCGGGATTCGGCACGGCGAAAAAATGTACGAAACGTTGCTTACCAACGAAGAATGCGCCAACGCGATTGATATGGGCAATTTCTATCGCGTGCCTTGCGATAAGCGCGGTTTAAACTACGATAAATATTTCAACGCGGGCAACGTGGAAAGGAATACGCTCACCGAATTTAATTCGAATAATACCGAGCTTTTAAACGTAGCGCAAACGAAAGAAAAAATCGCGTCGCTTGCGTATATACAAGAACAGTTGGCGGAAATGAAAAAATGAAAATTTTAATCACGGGCGCAAAGGGTTTCGTCGGGAAAAATCTCGTCGCGTCGCTGGAAAATATCAAACAAGGCAAGGATAAAACCCGTCCGAATCTTTGCATAGAAGAAATTTACGCGTACGATATCGACAGCAATCCCGCCGATTTAGAAGGGTTTTGCAAAAACGCCGATTTCGTATTCAATCTCGCGGGGGTAAACCGCCCGCAAACGAAAGAAGAGTTTATGCAAGGCAATTTCGGCTTTGCGTCCACCCTTTTAAACACGCTGAAAAAACATAACAACAAATGTCCCGTAATGCTTTCTTCTTCCGTGCAAGCCACGCTAATCGGCAGATACGCCGACGGCGAATACGGCAAAAGCAAAAAGGCGGGGGAAGAACTTTTCTTTGACTACGCGGAAAAATGCGGGGGGCAGGTATGCATTTATCGTTTCCCCAATCTGTTTGGAAAATGGTGCAGACCTAATTACAACAGCGCGGTGGCAACCTTTTGCAACAATATCGCGTGCGATTTGCCAATTACGGTAAACGACGAAAAAATCGAGCTGGAACTTTTGTATATCGACGATTTAATCGAAGAAATGTGCGATTTGCTGGAAGGCAAAGGACACCGTTGCGAATACGACGGTTTAACGCCCGTAGAAAAGGCGGACGGAAAATATTATTTCGCGCCGATTACGCACAAGGTAACGCTTGGGGAAATCGTGCGCTTGCTGAAAAGTTTCCGCGCGCAAAGCGAAACGCTCGTTATTCCCGAAATTCCCAAAGGGAGCTTTGCGAAAAAACTGTATTCGACGTATCTTTCCTATTTGCCCAAAGAAAAGGTGGCGTTTTCGTTAAAGACGAACGAAGACGCGCGGGGCACGTTTACCGAGCTTTTAAAAACGGAAAAATGCGGACAAGTTTCGATAAATATTTCCAAACCGAACGTAACGAAAGGGCAACATTGGCATCATACGAAGTGGGAATTTTTTATCGTGGTTGCGGGGAAAGGGCTTATTCAGCAACGTAAAATCGGCACGGACGAAACGCTGGAATTTTACGTGAGCGGGGATAATATCCAAGCGGTGCATATGCTCCCTGGATATACGCATAATATCATCAATTTATCGGATACGGAAAATTTGGTTACGGTGATGTGGGCGAACGAGCAGTTCGAGCCGTCAAAACCCGACACCTTTTTCGAAATCGTATAAAAGAACGTATATACTGCGCGCTTTTGCGTTGCGCTCTGCTTTTCGCGCTCGCGCACTTTAAACTGTAAAAATACAATAAGGAAAAAATATATGGAAATCAAGTTAGATTATTCAGACGTAAAATTTCAAAACAACGGGAAATTAAAATTGCTTATTATCGTGGGAACGCGCCCCGAAATTATCCGCTTGGCGGCGGTTATCAACAAATGCCGTAAATATTTCGATTGCATTTTGGCGCATACGGGGCAAAATTACGATTACAATTTAAACGGCGTGTTCTTCCGCGATTTAAAACTTGCCGACCCCGAAGTGTATATGGACGCGGTGGGAGACGATTTGGGCGCAACGGTTGGCAATATTATCAACTGCTCGTATAAGCTGATGTGCGCTTGCAAACCGGACGCGTTGTTAATTTTAGGCGACACGAACAGTTGCCTTTCGGCGATTTCGGCAAAGCGTTTGCATATTCCTATTTTCCATATGGAAGCGGGCAACCGTTGTAAAGACGAATGTTTGCCCGAAGAAACCAACCGCCGTATCGTCGACATTATTTCCGACGTGAATCTCGCCTATTCCGAACACGCGAGAAGATATCTCGCCGATTGCGGTTTGCCCAAAGAAAGAACGTACGTAACCGGTTCGCCGATGGCGGAAGTGTTGCGCGAAAATTTAGAAGAAATCGAAAAGAGCGACGTATTAAACCGCTTGGGTTTACAATCGAAAAAATACATTTTATTGTCGGCGCATCGCGAAGAAAATATCGATACGGAAAAGAATTTCCTTTCTCTGTTTACGGCAATCAATAAAATGGCGGAAAAATACGATATGCCCGTTTTATACAGCTGTCATCCCAGAAGCAAAAAACGGTTGGAAGCAAGCGGTTTTCAGCTGGATAAACGTGTGATTTGTCAACAACCGCTCGGTTTTCACGATTACAATAAATTGCAACTCAACGCGTATATGGTGGTGTCGGATAGCGGGACGTTGCCGGAAGAAAGCAGTTTCTTTACGTCGATAGGCAAGCCTTTCCCCGCCGTATGTATCCGTACGAGCACCGAACGCCCCGAAGCGCTGGATAAGGCGTGTTTCGTGCTTGCGGGCATTGACGAAAAATCGTTGTTGCAAGCGGTGGAAACGGCGGTGGAGCTCACCAAAGACGGCAATCACGGCATACCCGTACCCGATTACGTAGAGGAGAACGTTTCCACGAAAGTGGTAAAAATTATCCAAAGCTATACGGGTGTCGTAGATAAAATGGTTTGGAGAAAATATTAAAAGGTATAGACGGTGTATATGCAAAACGAAATAGCGAAGAACGTAATGGATTTGCTGAAATTCGAGCTGTTTGATAAAC
>JAZNIR010000011.1:0-16546 GCA_045577595.1 Candidatus Scatosoma sp. | reverse complement strand
GGCACGTCCGCCCCCGAACCGTCTACGCCACCGCGCAAAATCGCGTGCGCGTAGGGATTGCCGTTAGAACTTACTTGATAATTACGGTATTTAAACACTTGCGGGCTTTGCGCCGCGAAAATCGAATTGACGAGCGCGATAATATTCCCACTCATTGGATTTTTCAAGCCTACGGGCGCGTCGATACCACTTGCCACTTGACGGTGCAACTGGTCTTCCACGCTCCGTGCGCCAACCGCGTGATAAGAGAGCAAATCTTCTACGTACGCCGTATTTTCGGGATAGAGCATTTCGTCCGCCGACGTCAATCCCGATTCGTTTATCGCCGCAAGGTGCAATAAACGGATACTCCGTATCCCACGCACGATATCCGCGCTCCCTTCGGGGTCGGGTTGTAAAAACATTCCTTTATATCCCACCCCTTTCGTACGCGGTTTATTCGTGTAAATTCTCGGCACGATAACCAATTTTTCTTTGAGCTTTTGATTGAGTTTTCCAAGCCGTGCAATATATTCTAACGTCGGCGCTGGCTCGTGCGCGGAACAAGGCCCTACAACCACCAACATTTTATTGGTTTTTCCCGAAATGACGTTACGGATTTCTTCGTCCCGTTCGGCTTTGAGCTTTTTCATTTCTTCGCTCATAGGCGTTTCCCCGATAAATTCTTCCGGTTCGGGGATAAAATTTTGTTTTTCCAACATAATCGTACTCCTTTTAACTTTTGTTAAATTTATGTTTTATAAAATTTTTTACTTCTTTGGTTACGTATTCGTCGATAGGCGTCGAAAAACGCAAACTGTTTCTAACCATCGTCGAGGATACGTGCAATAATTCTTGCCGACAAGGCAAATAAAACGCCGTAATATCTTTATCCAATTTCTTACTCGCGTAAAAATTATCGTTTTCAAAATCCAAATCGGTGGAATTGCGAATCCCGCGTACGTACACGTCGATTTTTTCTTTTTTCATAAATTCCGCCAACGTACCTTCAAACGCCACGATACGGACGCGCTCCGTATTGCACGTAAGCGCCCACATTTCCTTGCGCTCGTCCACCGTAAACGCCGTTTGCTTGTTAGGATTAACGAGCAACGCTATCACCACTTCGTCAAACACCTTCAAACAATCTTCCACCACCGCTTTATGCCCGAGCGTAGGCGGGTCGAACGTGCCTGCAAACACGCATCTTTTGATTTTTTTATCCATCTAAACGCCCCCTTTTTTGAAAAAGGTTAAATACGCTTTTCCGTATTTTCTTTCGTCGTATTTTTCCAAACCGTCGATTTTCCCGTCAAACGGCACGTCCCGTTCGTACACCAAAACGCCCGTATCGAAAAGCAATCCCTTTTGCGCGATTTTTAAAAGCGCCTTTTCCCCGTAATCTAAACGGTACGGCGGGTCGATAAAAATAAAATCGAACGGCTGTTTTTGCATATCCAAACAAACGGCGTAATCGTATTGCGTAACGCGCGCTTCTTCGCCAATTTTCACGTTTAAAGCGTTTAAATTTTTCTTTACGATAGCTACGCTGTCTTTGGAAAAATCGTTAAAAACCACTTCTTTTGCGCCACGGGATAAGCTTTCAATCCCGATTGCACCGCTCCCGCAAAACAAATCCAGCACCCGCGCGTTTGGAATTTTCAACGCGAGCATATTAAACAACGCTTCCCGCGCCCTGTCCGACGTGGGACGTACGTTTTCTCCCGCGAACTGCGCAAGCACTCTACTTCTATATTTACCGCCGATTACGCGCATTGATTGTGCTCCTTACTTCTTATTTGCGTTTGCGGGGTTTCGTACCGGGTAAACCGCCGTAGTTAATTTTCTTTTCGCGTTTTTCTTCTCTTTCCCGCTCTTTATCGGCAAGCTGTTGCGCCTTAATCGTTTTTGCTCTGCGTCCGTACGCGCCCGCTATGTACATCAAACCCGTAACGACAATCGGCAAAATGGCAAACAAGCCCGACAAGAAATAATTTACCGCCATTCCTTTGGCGTTCATATAATAAAGGGGCAAAATCGACCAACCGGAAATTAAGAAACAGATAATCATCACAACGCCGAACGACGTGGGCAATTTACCGTCCGAAAGCAACGCGTTGTCGATTGCCGTTTGGTTTGCACCGAATATAATCGCTGTTAAAATCGTCCAAAAAGCCATCACCGCGCCAATCGTAAAACCTTTCCAAGGGCGGTATTCTTTTACGTATTTATGCGACGAAATTTTATAACCGCCGTCCAAATCGTTTGCCGAATACCGTTTCATATTCCCCGAAACCAACATTTCGTACGCATTTCCGCCTTGCGCGTACGAAAGAAGCGCGTTATACGCCCCCGCCGCCACGATAACTACAATCGTCCAAATGAGTTTCGTATTATCCCACTTGGGCGGATTGCCTTTAAAGGTAATCATCATCAGCACCGTGCCCGCGCAACAGTACATCATAAGGCTGGGAAACGAGCCTTTGAAAAAATCCCAAACGTACGTCCAAAACGTTTTCATTGATTTTTTAAATTTGTTCATAATATTTTTTCTCCTTTCGTTTTTCCTTATCCGTTCTTTCCGTAAAAAACCACCGTTTTTCGGTTACTATCATATCCAATTTTTTATCCGTATTTTCGCAAGGTACGCTTTTTATCACTTGACAATCAAAACAGTACCCTATCCGTTTCGTCCGCTGATTTTTTTCCAACCAACGGTCGTAAAAGCCTTTGCCGTATCCCAAACGGTTGCCTTGCTCGTCCACCGCCAAAAGGGGCAATATCGCCAAATCTATCTCCCCGTCAAACGGCTCTCCAATCGGCTCTTGTATGCCGAAACGGGAAATCGTCGTTTTTTTTCCAAACGGAACGGCGTGCATATTTTCCCCGTCCACGCGCGGACAATACACTTCGTATCCCTTTTCTTGCAAGCGCTCAATCAGCTTGTCCGTCGGGGCTTCCGACGAAAAGGAACGATAGATTAGCGCCGTTCGTCTTATACGTACCCCCGTCTTTTCCTTAAAAACATAGGATAAAGCGTCGCATACGTTTTCCACAAGCCCGCGCTCGCTTTCTTCGTCCGTTTTCCGTCCGTTACGTATTTTCTTCATTTCCGTCCGTAAAGCAACTTTTTGCGTTTTTACGTCCACCTTCGCCATTTTCTCTTTCGTCGTCATAAACAAACTCCGCCCGACGGGTTGCGCCACACAGCACTTCGTACGAAATCGTACCCGTCTTTTTCGCCGTTTCCGACGCGTCGTCTAGCACCGTAACGTACTTCCCGCGCGCCCGCTTTATTTTCCGAACGCAAGCGTCCATACATAAATTGTTTGTATTTTTGTAGTCCCCACACGTACCGTTTTCCCGTTTCCGTAAAAAACCGTCCGCGTATCCTACGCGTAGCGTCGCTATCCGTTCGCCCTTACCTATCGGCGAAAGCGGTTTTCCGTAACCCGCCCCGCCAAACGCATATATACGGTTTTGCGCCACCACCGCTTTCACTTTCATTGCTTTTTTTAAAGTTACGCGCGATTTCTTTTCGTCCGTCAAATCCGCGCCGTCGGGATAATATCCGTATAGCCCGATTCCAATCCGCACCATATCGAACGCAAACTTATCGCCAAGCAACGCGCCGTACGTTGCGCTTAAATGCGCCGTGATATTTTTATAATACCGCTTTGCAATCGAAAGTAATTGTAAAAACAATTCCCGTTGCGCGCTTGCGCCCCGTTCGTCGCTTACGTACAAATGCGAAAATACCCCTTCCACCTTTATAAACGGTTGCTTTTGAAAATACGCGCATATTCTTCCAAGCATACTCCCGTTCATACCGTATCGGTTCATTCCCGTATTCACTTTTAAATGTACGCGCGCCGTTTTTTTCGTTTCGTCCGCTACGCTTGCCACCAATTTTGCCGTTTGCAAATCGGGCACGGTGAGAATAAATCCGTTTTGTATCGCCAAGTATGCGTCCGCCCGACTTATCGGCGGGGATAAAATAAAAATATCTTTCCCACACGCCGAAACGCGAATAGAAAGCGCTTCGCTTAAAAGCGCGACGGCGAAACAATCGGCGACGCCCGAAAGCGCGCAAACCACCCGTTCGCTACCGTGCCCGTACGCGTTGGCTTTCACCACCGCGCACAGCTTGGTTTTCGTCAACTTTTTAAACGCTTTGGCGTTATCTTGAATATTTTGCAAATAAATTTCCGCACGAACTTTCCACACGTCGTATTATATGTGGAAACAGCCAAAAAATTGCCTGTCCCTACGACGGTTATTTTTCGAAAATAATTCTATGGCAAGTGTCGCATTCTATCCCGTCCGCGATTTTGCTTTTTGCTTCGATAGACGGCGCCATACTGCAAAACGGACATCTGCCCGAATAGAGTTCGCCCACGATAGGGAAAAGTTTTTCTTTGCGTTTCGTTAAATAGCGGGCAAGTAAATGTTCGTCCACTTCCTTTTGTATAGCGGAAAGTTCGCTTTCAATCGCCTTTCTTTCTTCTTCGTTTTTCGCCTTTACCGCTTTATAAATTTCGGACGCTTCCGCGTATTGTTTTTGCGCGGAAATAACTTGCTTTTTCAGTTTTTGATATTCCGCGTCGGTGTTTTTAATTTCGTCCACCAACGCGTTTATCGCTAACTTTAATTTACGAAGTTGTTCGGCAACCGATTGCGCCTTTTTCTTATAAAACGATACGTCCGCGCCACTGTTTAACAATTCTTCCAAATTATCAAAATCCCCCAGCGTTGCTTCCGTTTGTTCGTACTTTTGCGCCAACTTTTCCACTTCCGCTTGCAAAGACGTCGCTTTCACTTCCAATGCGTCCAATTTTTCAGGCGCGGTTTTTAAAAACTTTTGCAGTTTTACGAATTTTTTACGCTCTTCACTGTCCGCAAATTCGTTTTCCAACTTCAAAAGCCGTTTGTCGACTTCCTGATAATTTAAAATAGCTTGTAATTTAGACATATAAAACTCCTTTCGTCAAAGATATTTTTCTTCCTTGCAATAATAGCAAGAAAGTTCTATCTTTCGACTGATTTTTTGATAAAATTTTTCAAAACCGTACGCTTCCGTCGCGTAATGCGTAAGCGCAACCACCGCCACTCCACGCTCCGTCAACGTCGTGATGATATGATGTTTAAAATCGGACGATATGACGGCGTCCGCCCCCGTCTGGATTGCAAACGCTACGGCTTGTTCGTCCGCGCCACCGCCACAAAAACTTGCCACGCGCGCAATTTTCTTTTCTTCGTCGCCGTACACCGTTACGCGCTCCGCGTTAAGTTCCTTTTTCAATCCCGCCACCAAGCCGTTTAGCGTAATCTCTTTAACGGGATATACTCTGCCGTAACCGCCCACGCAAAGCGGATGCATCACCGTCGCGTTTTCGGTTTCCGTATAAATACGCGTATCGTCCGTTTCACCCGTAGCGCGCATAATCGCTTGCGCAAGCATTTCGTCAATTCCACCCTTCGCGCAATCCAGATTTAAGTGCATAGAAATCACCGAAATCCCCTTTTGGATACAAGCTATCAGCTTTTCTTTAAGCGGGTTCGTTTCGCTCACGGCGATATCGCCGATTTTTCCGTAAATAGCGGGGTGATGCGTAACGAGCACGTTCGCGCCGTTTTTCACCGCGCAATCTATCGCGTCAAACGAAAAATCCAACGAAAAACAAACGCCGACGACTTCCGCGCCCGTATCAATGAGTACACCGCTATTATCGTACGCGCCGTATTTTTCGCAATATTCGTCGCTTAACGATTTGGGCGCAATTTCGTTGATTACGTTAAAAAGCTCTTTTACGTTCATTATTTTAACACCATTTCCAAACGTCGTTTTCTATCCGTCAATTCCGCGCGACTTGCTTTGCTCAACGCGGGATTTTCGAAATATTTTTCTATATTTTTTAAAAGCTTGTTTATCCGTTTGATAAACGCCGTCGGTTTAACACGCAAATTTTCTCTACCGAATTCGTATTCCAAATCGGAATACGCGGGCGTTTCTTCCTTTCCTTCCACCCGTCCGCCGACGATTACGTCGTAAAATTTACCGTCTTGAAAGGTGAAATCCCGCTCGATATATCCGCCGTTGCTTAAAATATACCGACGGAGCTTTTCCGAATCGTGCATTGGCTGAAAAACGAAACGTTTGGGCATAAAACCATATTGCGGATTGGATAAAATCGACACGATTTCACTGCCACCCATTCCCGCAATCAACACTTCGTCCACGTCTTTATCCACACCGAAAAAACCGTTGCCGAGCACCGCTTTGGCTTTACCGCTTTGCATAAAGCTTTGTAAAAGCGTTTCCGCTTTTTGCAAACTGCCTTTGCTAATATCCGAAAAAATCGCAAACTGACAAAGCCCGTTTTTCAGCATATATTCGCTACAATAGCCGTGGTCGCACCCTACGTCGGCAAACGTTTTTGCGGGCGACAACAACGAA
The DNA here is from genome assembly GCA_045577595.1 of Candidatus Scatosoma sp. Taxonomy (GTDB): domain Bacteria; phylum Bacillota; class Clostridia; order Christensenellales; family Borkfalkiaceae; genus Scatosoma. The sequence continues at coordinate 10,110 of JAZNIR010000011.1, read as the reverse complement.
CAAAGCGTATCTATCCGTTTTCCGTAACCCATTATTCGATAAAATCTTTCAATTTTTTGCTACGCGACGGGTGGCGGAGTTTACGGAGCGCTTTCGCTTCGATTTGACGGATACGTTCTCTCGTAACGTTAAATTCCTTGCCCACTTCTTCCAGCGTTCTGGGTTTTCCGTCGTCCAAGCCGTAGCGAAGGCGCAACACCTTTTCTTCGCGCGGGGTAAGCGTATCGAGCACCGTCAAAAGCTTTTCTTTGAGCATTGTAAACGCCACCGAATCACTCGGCGTCATCGTCTTTTCGTCTTCGATAAAATCGCCGAGATGACTGTCTTCTTCTTCGCCTATCGGCGTTTCCAACGAAACGGGGTCTTGCGCGATTTTTTGAATTTCGCAAACGCGTTCTTCACTCACGCCCATTTTTTCCGCGATTTCCGACGGCAACGGTTCTCTGCCGAGTTCTTGCAACAAAAGACGTTGCACACGCGTAAGCTTATTAATCGTTTCCACCATATGCACGGGAATACGAATCGTTCTCGCTTGGTCGGCTATTGCACGGGTAATGGATTGACGAATCCACCACGTTGCGTACGTGGAAAATTTAAAACCTTTTTGGTAATCAAACTTTTCCACCGCTTTCATAAGCCCCAAATTCCCTTCTTGGATTAAGTCGAGAAAGAGCATACCGCGCCCCACGTACCGTTTTGCAATCGACACCACCAAACGCAAGTTGGCTTCCGACAAACGCTTTTTCGCCATTTCGTCGTCTTCTTGCATACGGCGGGCAAGTTCCACTTCTTCGTCCGCAGACAAAAGCGGTACTCTACCGATATCTTTCAAGTACATTTTTACAGGGTCGTCCAAACCGATATCCGCAAGCGCTTGTTCGAAAAGTTCTTTATCCCGTTGCGTTTCGTCCACGATTTGTATGCCCGCTTCGCCAAGCGTTTTATAAACGTGGTCGATTTGATTGGGACTAGTGTCGTATTTTTCCATAATATCGCAAAGCTGATTGGTGGAAATACTACCCTTTTTCCCGTAGTTGCCGATAATGTTTTCTAAAATTTCATTGAGTTGTTGTTCGGATATATTCACCCTTTTATCCTCCGTTTATATAAAAACCTTTCCGTTTTCATTTTTCCTTTTTATTTTTTCAATTTGTTTAACCCCGCAACACACTGCGCGATTTCCTTCGCCAACGCTTTCCGTTCGTTTTCGTCCGTCTTTAAAGCGTATTCTTCGTTTAACAAACGCAAACGCGTTTCTATCACCCGCCGTTCCACTTCTTTCACGCTATCTTTGAAAAATCTTTCCGCCACGTCGCCCGTTAGCTTGTCTTCCAAATTCAAATCGAAAATCGCGTTGATTTCTCCGTCGTCTTCGTTTACGATTTCAAAAAGCTCGCTCGGGCGAATGCGTTCGTTGGCTTTTTCCCGTTGTTTTACGTAGCTTGCAATCGCTTTATGCGTACCGTCCGTCAACGGCAACGTATCTACGTCAAACGCTTTGGCAAAGGGGGACGCAAACAGTTTTGACGCCAAAATAAACCGTATTGCTTTCACCGTTTTATCAATGCCCGCCACCGTTTCGGCTATCCGCGTTTGTAGCATATCTTTTTGTTCCGTCGTTTCGACGGGATTTTTTTCCACTTTTTGCAAATCCCGCTCCAACGAATGATAACTCACGCCCGCTTTTTGCCGTAGCTTTTTCAAAAGTTCTTCTTTCAAACTCTCGCTTTCCGCCGTCGCGATAACACCCAGCGCCTCTTGCACGTATCGGCGTTTTTCTTCCGTTTGCGATAAATCGTACTTGCGTTCAATCGCGTGAAGCTTGTAATCAATAAGGGGCATTGCCTCGTCCAAACATTTTTGATAGGCGTCCTTGCCTTGTTTCACCACGTCGTCGGGGTCTAACCCGTCGGGCATCGGCACGACTTTCACGTTTAAACGCTCTTCCTTTAAAATTTCCAAACCGCGCAAATCCGCCTTTTGCCCCGCAAAATCCCCGTCGTAACTAATCAAAATATTGTCCGAATACCGTTTCACGAGTCGCGCTTGTTCTTTGGTAAGCGACGTGCCCATCGACGCAACGACGTTTTCAAACCCCGCTTGATAGAGAGAAATGGTGTCCATATATCCTTCCACCATTATCACGTTGGAAATCGTTTGTTTGCGTTTCAACTTTTTTAAAAGGTTGATATTGTAAAGCGTTTTGCTCTTATTAAAAAGCAACGTTTCTTTGGTGTTTTTATATTTCGCGAAATCGGATTTTTCCAAAAGCCGTCCGCCAAACGCCACCACTTCGTCAAACGCGTTGATAATCGGGAATATCAACCGTCCCGCTTGCGTATCGACGAGTTTGCCGTTTTTCGATTCCCCGCATACCCCCGAATCTAACAAATCTTGCCGAGAATACCCTTTATCGTATAAATATTCGGGAAGCGAGAAAAAGTCGAGCGACGCGCCGAGCCCGAATTTTTTCACCGTCGTCGGCGAAAGTTTCCGATTGGAAATGTACTGCAAATGCGCGTCCGCCCGCTTGTCCCCGCTGTATAAATTATTCAAATAAAACCGCGCGGAATCGAGCATAATTTTCGACATTGTATCCCGTTTCTTTTTTACTTCCAACGCTTTTTCGGTGTCGAAGTCGCTTTCGGGCACTTCCATTTTCACCCGCGACGCCAATATCCGCACCGCGCCGATAAAATCGGTGGATTCCATTTCTTGCACGAATTTGATTACGTCGCCCGAAACGCCACACCCGAAACAGTGATAAAACTGCTCGCCTTGATTGACGGCAAACGAGGGCGTACGCTCGTGATGAAAAGGACAACACGCCCAATGCGTATTTCCCTTTTTATCCAAAGCAACGTAGGAAGAAACGACGTCTATAATATCGTTTTTACCCTTTAATTCTTGCATAAAGCGCGGGTCAAAACCCCTACCGCCACTCATACGACGCCTCCTATCGAAAAGGTTGCGGGGATAAACAAGCTTTCAAATACGCTAATGGCGTATCTGTCCGTCATACCCGACAGATAATCGCACACCACCCGTTCCTTTCCGTCTTCTTCTAAAAAGCGCAAATATCCTTTGGGAAGTTTGTCGATATGCGCCGTAAAATATTCGAACATTTGCGTAAGCATACGTTCCGAACGTTCTTGAATGGATTTATTGGCAAGTTCGTACACGTTTTTAAACATAAACGTACGCAACTCGTTAATCGCGCCCATTTTCTCTTCCGACATACCTACGGAATTCTTCCCGTACGACGTTTCGTATATATCCGAAATCGCCGTATTGATACGCGTTTTCGTTTCCTTGCCTAAAATTTCCACCGCGCGCTTTGGCAAATCTTCTTGTTTTAAAATCCCTGCCCGAATGGCGTCTTCTATATCGTGATTGATATACGCGATTCTATCGGCAAGGGAAACGGCTTGTCCTTCCAACGTTTTCGGCTTTCCCGAGCTTTTATGTTCTAATATGCCGTCCCTTACTTCCACCGTTAAATTTAAACCGCGCCCTTCTTTTTCGATTTTATCCACCACCCGCAAAGATTGCTCGTTGTGCATAAATCCGCCGTTAGCAAGCCCTGCAAGCACCCGTTCGCCGACGTGCCCGAACGGCGTATGCCCCAAATCGTGCCCCAGCGCAATCGCTTCCGCCAAGTCTTCGTTTAAACCAAGCGTTCTTGCAATCGAGCGGGCAATTTGCGAAACGTCCAACGTATGCGTTAAGCGGCTGATGTAGTGGTCGCCTTCGGGCGCGAAGAACACTTGCGTTTTGTTTTTCAACCGTTTAAAGGAGTTGCTGTAAATAATCCTATCCCTATCCCGTTGAAAATCGGTGCGGAAATTGCAACGCTTTTCCGGCTTTACCCTACCTTGCGTATCCGCCGACTTCATTGCATACGGCGAGAGAAACAGTTCTTCTTGTTGATAAATGCGTTCTCTTACACAAGTAAAAACCTTCTTTTCTTCCAACTTACACACCCCCTTTTTTCTTTCAATATATAAAAAAATTTTCTTCCTTATATGTTATTTCGACAAAACTTTCCTTATCCCCTTTTTTTTATGCGGATTTTTTTATTTTTTTTATATTTTTTACGCAAAAAGAAAGAGAGCGCTTTTTTCCGCTCTCTCGTTTCTTTTTTATTGATTTTTTATTTTACAAATTCGTTTCTTTTTCCGAATTTTCCGTCTCGTTTTTCTTGGCGCGCGCTTGCTTTTTTAAGGTACTGTCCCGCAAGAATTTTAATTTGTACGAATTATACCGTAAAATAAACAGCGACGGCAAATTCATAAACGCGTTGATAAGTACGACGGGAATGGAAATCGCCCACCAAAGACGGGTAAGCGGGAAAAACAGAAGGGTAACCGCGCCCGTAAAAATACTTAAAAAATGCCCTAACTCGCCGTAACAGATTTCAAGTAAAAATCTGTCGAGATATTCCACGCTTTTCGGGTCGGCAATTTTATTTTTGCGAAAACCCGTAAAATGTCCGATTTCGGGAATTTTATCTTTCCATTTCCGTATGCCGAGTTTTTCGTAAAATTTCTTTTCTTTGGGGGAAACGTGGTAGAATTTCTTTTCGTGATTGGCAATCCCCGCCGGCAACAACCGACACACCGTCGCCGTTAATCCGTCCAATAACACCACCACGACGATGGCAAGTGCCGTAAAACCGAGCGTAAGAAAAAATCCCGCTCCGCTTACGAGCGAAACCACGCCTGCAATCAATAGTCCCGCTATGGTAATCACCGTTACATATAAAATCACTTACCCACCTCAACCGTTTTTGCTTTCGTTATTTTCTTCGCTGTCCGCCGTATAAACGAGCGGTTCTTTATACACTTCTTGGTATTTCGCCTTATACATGGTGTAGGCGTCTTGCATCATTTTTTCCGCGCCTGCCTTTTCTCCGAGCGTCGTGTCGGGATAGATGGCGGGCATAATATGCAACGTATGCCGTTGCACGGGATAACCGCTTTCGTCCACCCGATTTTTATCGTGTTCCATCGTAATAAACGTAGGCACGACGGGTACGCCCGCTTTATACGCCATTTTAAAACCGCCGATTTTAAACGGACGGGGCTTGCGATAGTTCCACCACATTGCTTGTTCGGGATAAATCAAAATGCTTTCGCCACGCTTTAAAAGGGTGTTCGTCGCGCTCATAAAATTCATCATCGTACGACGGTTGCGCGATAACGGCAACGTGTTGCAATGGCGGAACAAAAACCCGTACAAACCGGGGAAATTCGTATAATTCCCTTCGCGGATTACCTTGTACAAATATTTTTTCGGCAAGTATTTCCGAATACAATGAAAGACGATATAGTTGTCGAACGGCGAAAAATGATTGCACGTAACGATTGCGCCGTTTTTAAGCGCGGATAAATTTTCTTCTCCCGTTACGCCGTCTATCACCAAAATATCCTTTTTTATCAATCCTAAAAAATATTTATCGCCGACGATATTGGCGATTTTACGGGAGATTTTGCTGGATAACTTTTTACAAAGATAATCTACTTTTTCCGGCAACAATTCGGGCGATTCGGGGTCGTCTTCCACGTCCTTATCAAACCAACCGTTTTTTTCGTATTCTTCAATGCGTTTTAAAATTGCCAATCTTTCAGGCGAAATTTTCGTTGTATCCATACGTACCCCCTGCATTTTAGATTTTTTCGTTTGTTTTATATACTTCCAAACGATATTTTCGCCACCTTTTGCAAGGTGGCGGAAATTTTCCTTTTACGCTTTGTTTGCCTTTTGACGTGCCTTTAAGAAATTATCTTCTCTTTCCGCTTCTTCTATGCAAAGTTTCCGAAGCGCCACTTCGCATTCGGCGTCTTTTTCTTGTTTATCTTGCGTGTAATCTTGTAAGTCAGATAAAATGGACGTATAAAACGCGTTCTTACGGGCATATTTCCAAAAATGTTCTTTATAGAGAATATTTTCGTAATGCCACGGCTTCATCGTTAAGTTGTAATGAATGAGCTTGGGCTGTCCGCCGTTTTCCGACGCTATCGGCATTTGATTCCATTCCATACCGATATACGCCACTTTATCTTTACAAATTACGTTTAAATAATCTTGGTCTTGCGCGACGGAAAATTTATATTCTTTCAACAATGCGCAAAAATCGTCGTAAAAATTCTCTTTGCGGAATTGCGCAAGGTTCATAAGCAACACGCCCGCGTTGAAATATTTATCAAACGTTACGCCAAGCACTTCTTTGGTGTATCTTCTAAATTCGGGCACGGCACCCACCGCTCCGTCGGGAATCGCGCCAACCAAATTATCGCCGAGTTCTTTATTATAAAGCTCGGCAATATCCCCAAGCACAATCGTATCACTGTCGAGATAGAGCGCCTTTTCGTATTGCGGGAACATATTCGCAATAAAAATACGGTAATAGGTTGCGCCCGTGTAATAATCGCGAAGTTTCAACGATTCTTTTACTTCTTCCAAACGTTTGGAAACGTCTACGTATTCGATTTTAAAATTTTCGTCCGCGTATTCGAATACCTTTTGCGCACGTTCGCTTTCTTTCACGTCCGCGTTCAATATATAAATATGATACGCGTACGATTTACTCGCGTTTGCTTTCAGCGAGCTTAACGAAACGGACAAATAGGGCAAATAGTTTTCGTCCGAAGCGTAAAAAATGGGAATAATCTGTTTGTTTTGCATCGTTTATTTTTCCTTTTCTTTTTTCGTTGTTTCCGTCGTTTTGGGCAAACGCATTTTGCAAGCGTTTCGATAGTCCACCAAACGACCTTGATTATTTTATAACAACTTTCAAAAAAAGGCAACCTAAAACCCGCTTTTTTACTCTACTCGGCATTTTTAAAACTCTACTTGGCAAAACAGCCGTTCTACTCACAGTAGAGTTTGCGTTTTTTTAACGTTTTTTATATCTTTTTGGTATGTTTTTCGTTGTTTTTATTGAAAAATTAAAAAAAGTCCATTTTAAATTTACAAGCACGGAATTTTTTGGAAAATAAAATTTATTTTACCTTTACGTACAAAAAACAACGATTTTTTCTCTTTTAAAACGCCCTAAAAGCGGTTACGCTTCGATTATAATCGTTACAGGACCGTCGTTATTTTGCTCGATTTGCATATCCGCGCCAAAAATTCCTTTCTTTACGGGGACGCCGTATTCGGCAAGTTTTTCACTTGCGTAATCGTATAAATATTCCGCGCGTTCGGGGCGTTCGGCAAGTGTAAAACTGGGACGGTTTCCATGCGAGCAATCCCCGTAAAGAGTAAATTGCGAAACGAAAAGAATTTCCCCGCCCACGTCTTTTACCGACAAATTCATTTTACCGTTTTCGTCTTCAAAAATCCGCAAGCCCGCTATTTTTTTTACGATATAATCGGCTTGCGTTTCGTTGTCCCCGCTCTTCACACCAAAAAACACGGTTAAACCGAACGGGATTTCCGAAACGAGATGATTCCCGACGGATAAACGGGTTCGTTTCACCCGTTGCACGACTGCTTTCATAAAATCTCTCCATACGACGAAATGCAGGCCGTACGTCCTGCATTTCCTTGTTTTCTTATTCGGTTAAATAAACGACTGATTAAACACGGCTCATATATTCGCCCGTTCTCGTGTCGATACGAATCGTTTCGCCTTCTTCCACGAACATAGGTACTTGAATGATTGCGCCCGTTTCCACTTTTGCGTTTTTCATAACGTTCGTCGCCGTGTTGCCTTTTACGCCGGGTTCCGCTTCGATAACTTTGAGTTCTACGAAGTTTTCGGGTTCTACCGAGAACGCTTTGCCGTAAAGGAATTTCACCGTAACGGTGTCGTTTTCCTTGATATACTTCAACGCGTCTTCCACTTGGTCGAACGTAAGATTTTCTTGGTTCCATTCTTCGTCTACGAATACGTAGAATTCGCCGTCAAAATAGGAATACGTCATCTTCTTCGTTTCTACTTGCGCCGTTTCCAATTTTGCCGTAGGGTTAAACGTTTCGTTGGACAATACTTGTCCCGTAACGACGTTTTTAAGCGTCGCTCTTACAAACGCCGCGCCCTTGCCAGGTTTTACGTGTTGGAAATCGGTTACGGTGTAAACCCCACTCTTATATTCGAACGTTACGCCTTTACGAATATCGCCTGCTAAAATTTGTGCCATACAATTTTTCTCCTTGTGTCTGTTTATATTTTTTTCTTTTTTTATAAAATTATGAGATTTTTATCCGTTTTCCACATAAAACTTCTCACTCTTCCGTCTTTTAACGTTACGGTGTCTTCAATCCGTATGCCGTAAACGCCCGCTTCGTACACACCCGGTTCGTCGGAAAACACCATTCCGTCTTGCATAATCGCGTCGTTTTTCGGCTTTACGTACGGTTTTTCGTGTACGTTGAGCCCGATTCCGTGCCCTAACGAGTGGGTAAACAATCCGCCGTAGCCGTTTTGCGTTAAATAATCGCGCGCAATTTTATCCCCGTCGCCCGCCGTCATACCGCTTTGTAATTTTTCTTTCACGAGATTATGCGCGGTAAGTACGTGCGCGTACGCTTTTTTAAATTCTTCGTGTTTGCCGTCGTCGCCGAATAAAAACGTGCGCGTAATATCCGAACAATATCCGTTGACGCGACAACCGAAATCAATCAAAATTTCGTCGCCAAACGCAAGTTTCGTCGCTCCCGTTTCGTGATGGGGAACGGACGCGTGCGCCCCAAACGCCACAATCGTTTCAAACGCCAAACCCTGCGCGCCCAACTTACGCATATTGTATTCGAGTAGCGCCGCCACTTCCGTTTCCGTCATCCCGACTTTAATTTCGGGCAGTAATTGCAAAAACGCGTCTTCCGCAATTTCGCACGCTTTTTGAATATTGGAAAGCTCCCAATCGTTTTTTACTTGCATTACGCTTTCAAAAGCGCCGTCCACGTTAACGAGTTTTACGCCCGCTTTTAAAAGCGTTTCGTACTCCGCGTGGCTAGTTTGTTGAAAGGAAATGCCGACGGACGCGTATTTTTTCAAGTTATTTACCGCGTCGTCTTGTTTATACAAAACCGCCGTTACGTCCGAGCCTTGTACGAGTTTTTCCGCCGCTTCGATATACCTTTTATCCGTATATAAAGTCGTGCCCGTTTTATCGACGATAACGAATGCGTTTTCCGCCACGAAACCCGCAATATACCGCATCAAATATTCGCACGACGTATATACCGCTTCACAATCGGACGCCTTTAAAATACTTTTTCCGTTCGTTACCAACATATAACTTTCCTTTATTTATTATATTTTACCAAATATTTTACAATTCGTCAAGTGTACGGCGATACAATCGCGAATTTTTCCGCGCCAAAACACGCAGTTTTTTCTCTATCGCGTATTTTTGCGCCTTTTCTCTTATAAAGAAAAATACGCGTTTTTCATTTGCAACGCTTCTTCCGCTTGCATACCGTCCGATTCGCTGACGATATACGGCTCTAACGCCAAATCTTTTAAAGCAATCGCAAGCGGTTCGAATTCCGGCCCGTACGTTTCGTCGGCAAAGGTGAGATGTCGCACTTCGCCCTTCGCGGAATACTGTATTTTGGAAAAATGCACGTGAAAATTCTTCATTCGTTCGTAACCCAAACGCTCTATCATATATTCCAAACGCGATTTATAATCGGCAACCGTCTTTAAAGAGCCTTGTTCCCGCGCGTTAACGTGCCCAAAATCCACGCACGGAAGATAAATTTGGTCGATTTCGCAAAAGCGGGTAATTTCTTCCACCGTGCCGATTTGCGCCAATTTCCCCATCGTTTCGGGGCAAAAAAGCATATCCTGCAAATCGTTTAAATATACGTAATCGCGCAAAATTTTCAAACGCTCCACCGTTAAATTTACTGCCGTTTCGCGTTCCATTTTCCCTTGCGTTGCGGGATGAAACACGATTCGTTTGCCTTGCATCAGTTTGCACATCTTCGCGCTGTCTAACACGTACCCGTACGATTTTGCCACCATTTCTTCGTCGGGATTAGCAAAATTGATAAAATAGGGGGCGTGCGCCGAAATTTCTACTCCTTCTTTTAAAAACGCTTTCGCAATCGAGCACGCCTTGCCTTCCGTCATACGCACCCCGCGACCAAACGAAT
>JAZNIR010000010.1:0-6125 GCA_045577595.1 Candidatus Scatosoma sp. | reverse complement strand
CAACTCGTCGGCGTTATTACCGACGGAGCGCTGGCAAGCCCGACGGCGGGAAGGCTGGCGACTCGTTTGGGCTTGGGCGTAGAACAGCTTGCAATGAAAACGGGCTTGATTTTCGCAAGCATTTTCCCGCTCGTTGCCGTGCTTTGTTTTTCGTTTATGCTCCGTCGGCATAAACGGAGAGAAAAAAGAAAAACCATTTGTATAGGGGAAGAACGCATATGAAAACGGGTTGGTTAATCGTAAACGCCTTTTTGACGGCGGAAAAATACGCGACGATGTACGCGCTTTTTCAGCGCTCCGCGCAAAAACACGACGTAACGTTGCGTTTAAAAACGAACGCCGACTGCGCAGTGGTAGTCGGACGGGAAGACGCGCTTTTTGCGGAAGAAAAACCCGATTTCATATTATTTTGGGATAAGGACGTTTCCCTTGCCCGCCGTTTGGAAAAAACGGGCGTACCCCTTTTTAACAGCGCGACGGCTATCGAGCTTTGCGACGATAAAATCCGTACGGCGGAAACGTTGGCGCAAGCGGGCGTGCCTACCCCCGATACGGTAATCGCGCCGAAAACGTTTGAAAATATAGGGTATAACGATTTTCACTTTTTAAAAAGAGCGGGCGAAACGCTCGGTTATCCAATGGTGATAAAGGAAGCGTACGGCTCGTTCGGGGCGCAGGTGTACTTGGCGGAAACGGAAGAAAAAGCCCAAGAAATTATAAATCGCATCGGGCATAAAAACTGCCTTTTGCAAAAGTTTATAAAGGAAAGCGCGGGCAAAGATATCCGCGTCAACGTGGTGGGGGATAAAGTCGTTTGCGCAATGCTCCGCCACAATGAAACGGATTTCCGCTCAAACGTGAGCGGGGGTGGCAAAGCAAGCGCGGTTACGCTAACGGACGAACAGGAAAAATTGGCAATCGACGCGTGCAAGGCGCTTGCGCTCGATTTCGCGGGGGTGGACGTCTTGCTCGGCAAAAAAGAGGCGCTCGTTTGCGAAGTCAATTCCAACCCGCATTTTAAAAGCGCGCTCGATTGTACGGGCGTGGACGTAAGCGAATATATCGTGCGATATATCACGGAGCGCATATGAACGGTTGGTTGATTTACGACAAAGCGGGGGCAACGCGCAACGAATGGTTTATTTGCCGTTTGCAAGCGTGTTTTGCCAAGCGGAATATAGCGTTACAATTAAAAATTTACGATTATTTGGACGAAAGCGGGGATTTTTTTGAAAACTTGCCCGATTTTGCTATCGTCCGCACGATTTGCCCAAGCCTGAACGCCAAATTGGAAGAAAAGGGCGTACGCGTTTTTAATAACGCGCAAACGGCGCAAACGGCAAACGACAAATGGCAAACCTACCGTTTTTGTGGAAAATTAGACTTGCCCGTGTTGCCGACGTATTTGCCCGAAAAAATTTCGCCGATTGCCTTTCCGTGCGTAATCAAAAGCGTGGACGGACACGGCGGAAGCGAAGTGTTTTTGGCAAACGACGAAGTGGAATACGAAAGAGCGGTGGAAGGATTATTGCAAGCGGGAAAACGCGCGATTGTGCAAAAGATGAACGCGGTGGCGGGGGAAGACGTCCGCGCGTACGTAATCGGCGGGGAAATTATCGCGTGCGTAAAACGCACGTCGGCGGTAGATTTTCGCAGTAACTTTTCGCTCGGTGGGGAAGTAAGATTGGTTTTTGCTGACGAAACGCAAAAAGCAATCGTAAAAAAAGTACACGAGAATTTGCATTTGGATTTCGTAGGCGTGGATTTTTTACCCGACGGAAAAGGTGGGTACGTCGTAAACGAAATCGAAGACAGCGCGGGCGCGCGAATGTTATATAAAACGTCGAATATCGACGTTGCCGACGTATTCGCCGAGTACGTAGCAGGCGTTTTAACGAAATAAAAAGGTAAAATGAAAGGGGTATGTATGGATTGAAACCGTACATACCCCTTTTTATAATGTAAATTTATTTCTTCAATTCCAACGCCCGTTTGTACGCGCCGAGCACCGCGCTTTCGCTCACCCTTTCAAAATCGTTTTCTTCCAACGCTTTGATGCCCGCAAGCGTCGTCCCGTTGGGAGAGCATACGGCTTTTTTCAAAGCGCTCGGGTCGCCGAAAGTAAGCAACATTTCTCCCGCGCCCTTAATCGTTTGCGACGCGTATAAAACGGCTTTGTCTTTGGGTACGCCACATTTTACCGCGCCGTTTGCCAGCGCTTCGGCAAACGCGTACACGAACGCCGGTCCGCAACCGGACAACGCGCTGGCGGGGTCGATTAAATCTTCTTCCAACTTATCCAACGTCCCCGCGAGAGAAAAATCGTCCAAAAACGCCTTTTCCGTCCGTTCGTCCACGTCTTTCGTCGCGTATAAAATCATACCTTCGCCCACCAAAGCGGGGGTGTTGGGCATAATGCGTATGACGGGCAACGCCTTGCCGATATATTTTTGTATAGCGGAAGTGGAAATGCTCACCGCCATAGAAATCACGGTTACGTCGCTACGCGCGGTTAAAACGTCGGCGATTTCCGCAATCGTACTTTCGATATTTTGCGGTTTTACACCCAACACGACGAACGCGCATTTTTCGGCAATTTCCCGCGCTGAAAGGACGCTACCGCCGATTTTTTCCGCAAGCGCCGTCGCTTTTTCGGGCATAAAATCACAAAGCGCAATCTTTTTCCCGTCCACGCGTTTGGCGCAAGCTTGCACCAACGCTCCGCCCATATTTCCGCAACCGATAAAACCAAGTTGATATTGCATAATGTTTCTCCTTTAACGCACTTGCCCGTCGCCTTGTATAATATATTTATAGGAAGTAAGCTCTTCCAAGCCCATAGGCCCGCGCGCGTGTAATTTTTGGGTGGAAATGCCGATTTCACAGCCCATACCAAACTCTCCGCCGTCGGTAAAACGGGTGGACGCGTTCACGTACACCGCCGACGAATCGACGAGTAGGGTAAACCGTTCCGCCGTCGCCGTATTTTCCGTAACGATAGCTTCGCTATGCGAAGTGGAATGTTCGCCGATATGCGCAATCGCTTCGTCTACGCTATCCACCACTTTCACGGCAAGAATATAATCTAAAAATTCGGTGTCGAAATCGTTTTCGCCCGCTTGCACGCCACCAATCACCGCAAAAGCGCGCTTATCGCAACGCAGTTCGACGGGTTGCAAACCGTTTTTCGCCCGCTCGTCCACCAATTTTGCTTTTAAAAGGGGCAAAAAGTCGTTCGCCACGTCCTTATGCACCAAACAAACTTCTTCGGCGTTGCACACGGACGGACGGGAAGTTTTAGCGTTTTCGATAATCGCAAGCGCTTTGTTTAAATCGGCGTCCTTGTCCACGTACACGTGGCAAATCCCCGTACCCGTTTGAATACACGGCACTTTCGCGTTTTCCACGCACGAGCGGATTAACCCCGCGCCCCCGCGCGGAATTAACGCGTCCACGTATCCAACCGCCGTCATCAAAGCGTTCGCGCTCGCCCGCGACGTGTCGTTGGGAAGATTGATAAAATTCTCGTCGACGCCTTGTTTTTTCAAAGCCCCGCGCAACGCGTTTACAATCGCCGCCGACGAATGGTAAGCGTCGCTTCCCCCGCGCAAAATGCACACGTTTCCGCTTTTAAAGCACAACGCGCCCGCGTCCGAAGTAACGTTCGGACGGCTTTCGTAAATAATACCGATAACGCCGAGCGGTACGCGCACCTTTTTCACCGTCAAACCGTTTGCAAGACGGTTTTCTTTCAAATTCGCGCCGATAGGGTCGGGGAGATTCGCCACTTGCCGAATCCCGTCCGCCATACCCGCAATCCGTTTTTCGTCCAAACGCAGTCTGTCCAGCATCACGGTAGACAATTTCCCTTGCGCGTTTTGCAAATCGAGCGCGTTTGCTTGTAAAATGATTTCAGCGTTTTCTTCCAAAGCGTCCGCCATCGCGTAAAGCGCCGCGTTTTTTTCTTCCGCCGTCAACGCCGTAGCGCCTTTCGCCGCGTTTTTCGCCCGTATAAAAATTTCTTGCATATCCGTCATTGTCGCACCCAACCTTTACGCTTTGCTAAAACGGGTGTATTTGCCCGCTTTGCCGTCCACGATATCGTATAAAATATCCGGATTTTCGCCGTTCGCAATCACCATATCCACACCCGCGCCGTTGCAAATTTGCCCCGCTTTGAGCTTGGTTACCATACCGCCCGTGCCAAGCGCCGAGCCTGCACCGCCCGCCAAATCAAACGTTTCTTCCGTAATGCCTTTCACAAGGGGAATCAGCTTTGCACTTTCGTCCTTTTTCGGGTCGGCGGAATACAAGCCGTCCACGTCGGACAAAATCACCAAAATATCCGCTTTTACGCTCACGGCGACGAGCGCGGATAACGTATCGTTGTCGCCCACTTTAATTTCTTCGGTGGCAATCGTGTCGTTTTCGTTGATAATCGGCAAAACGCCGAGTTGTAACAAGCGGGAAAGGGTGTTGTTAAAATTCTCGTGTCTGTCCTCTGCGAGAAAATCCGCGCCCGTCAGCAAAATTTGCGCGACGGTGTGATTGTATTCGGCAAACAGTTTGTCGTACGCGTACATCAGCTCGCATTGTCCAACGGCAGCCGCCGCTTGTTTGGTGGGAATATCGGTGGGTTTTTTCGTTAAACCCAGCTTTCCAACGCCCATACCAATCGCGCCCGACGACACCAAAACGACTTCGTTGCCCGCGTTTTTCAAATCGCTAATCACCTTGCAAAGCTCGCTCGTCAAACGGATATTTAATTTCCCCGTCGCGTAGGCGAGCGTGGAAGTTCCCACTTTAATAACCACTCTCATACGTGTATTCCTTTTCTCGATTTTATTTCAATCCGTAAAAGATTTTTTCGATTATTTAATATAGTATATAATATTTCTTTTCCTTTGTCAAGCGAGAAAAAGCAACCGTAGGGAAATTCCTACGCGTGCTTTCATATTTTTTATTTTCCTACGCGTAGCGCTTTGGCGAGCGTGGCAACGTCGGCGCGGGCGTGTAAATCCAAAACGCGGAAATCGAAAAAATCCAATTTTTCTTCGAAACGGTTTCCGTTTTCGTCGATAAATTCCCCGTATAAAGGGCGGTTTGCGCCCGTGTACGAATAGGTGAGCGTGCCCAAACTGCCTTTGGGTAATCCGCTTTGTAAATGTCTGTCGTTCGTTAAAACAATCAAATCCAGCTCTTCGGCTAAACGGTTGTCGTTGTACTTCGTTTTCATAAATTCTCTCCTAATTTTTCGAATGTTTTTCTTGCGGGCAAATAGTTTACCACACTTTTTAAAAATTACAAGGGTTGACTGACACTTTTTTTACGATTATTCGAAAAATTTTGGAAAAAACTGTTTACAATCAATTTTATTTATGGTATAATATAAGCTGTGGAAAGATGGCATACTGTGGTAAAAAATCTTTCGCAAAATGAAAAAGGAAAAAAATATAAAGAACTTTAAGGAGATACATTATGACTAACAACAAGAAAGTGTTGCAATTCGTAGCAGACTGTCAAGCTTTTGCAAAGCCCGATAAAGTGGTTTGGATTGACGGTAGCGACAAGCAAAGAGACGAACTTCGTGAAGAAGCGTGCGCGACGGGCGAAATTATCAAGCTCAACCAAGAACTTCTTCCCGATTGTTACTATCACAGAACGGCGGAAAACGACGTTGCCCGCGTAGAAGACAGAACGTTTATTTGCTGTGAAAACGAAGAAGACGCGCTTCCTCATTCCATCGTAAAATGGAAAGCGCCCAAAGATGCGTACGCAATGGTAAACGAAATTGCAAAAGACGCATACAAAGGCAGAACGATGTACGTTATTCCCTATTCGATGGGTGTCGTAGGTTCGCCTTTCTCGAAAATCGGTGTAGAAATTACCGACTCTATCTACGTCGTACTCAATATGATGATTATGACGCGCGTAGGCACGATGTGCCTTGATCAGCTCGGCGAGGACGGCGATTTCGTCAAGGGCTTCCACGCGAGCTGCAACGTTGACCCCGAGAAGAGATATATTATGCACTTCCCCGAGGACAACACCATTATTTCGATGAACTCCGCGTACGGCGGCAACGTACTTCTCGGTAAGAAGTGCTTCGCGCTCCGTATCGCGAC
>JAZNIR010000009.1:0-4067 GCA_045577595.1 Candidatus Scatosoma sp. | reverse complement strand
ATACGCAATGTTCGAGGCGATTCACGGTAGCGCGCCCCGTATGATTACCGAAGGCAGAGGCAAATATGCCGACCCTAAGTCGGAGGCCCAAGCGGGCTTAGGAAGACAATGTCATAAAACAACTCCTTGGCTCACAGACCGACATGGCTACGATCCGACTTCGAATATCGGTAAAAAATACGCAATGTTCGAGGCGATTCACGGTAGCGCGCCCCGTATGATTACCGAAGGCAGAGGCAAATATGCCGACCCTTGTTCGATGCTCCGCGCTTGCGTTATGCTTTTGTCGCATATCGGATTGCAGGATAGAGCGGATAAACTCGAACGAGCGCTGGATATTTGCTCGTTTGAAGAAAAGAAATACGTAATTACGGGCAGAGATACGGGCGCAACTTGCGACGAATTCGGCGATTACGTAATGGAAACTCTTAAAAAACTCTCTTAAAAAAGGATAAATATTTACCCCGTCAATGCGACAAATTTCGCGAAAGACGGGGTAAAATTGTTTTCTCAAACACTTTACATAAAAAGGTTTTTATGGTATAATAATTTGGAAATATTTAGATTGGCGAACGGCTTTGTAACAGCGTGGCGGAACGGTTGCCAACGCAAAAGGAGTAAGGAATATGGATTATCAAAAAAATTACGAAAATTGGCTGAATAATTCTTCGCTTTGCGCAGAAGGAAAAGCGGAACTTATTAAAATCGCAAACGACGAAAAAGAAAAGGAATACCGTTTCGGCGGGGAGCTGGAATTCGGTACGGCGGGTATGCGCGGGATTATCGGTTACGGCGTAAATATGATGAATATTTATACGGTAATGCGGGCGACGCAAGGGCTTGCCACGTGGATAAAAACGCTGGGAAAAGACGCGATGGAACGGGGCGTGGTTATCTCGTACGACACGCGTAGAAAATCGGCGGAATTTGCCAAAGTATCCGCAGAGGTGCTTGCTAAAAACGGCGTAAAAGCGTATCTTTTCGACGACGTGCACCCCGTGCCTATGCTTTCGTATGCGGTACGCTATTTAAAAACGGTGGCGGGGATTATGATTACGGCGAGCCACAACCCCAAAGAATACAACGGATATAAAGTGTACGGGGAAGACGGCGCGCAAATGTCCCCCGAAGACACGGAAAAAGTAGTGGGATATATTTCGCAAATCACCGACTATTTATCGGTGGAAAGGGTGGAAGACAGCCCGTTGATTGTTTCCGTGCCTAAAAAATTGGACGAAGATTATATAGAAGAACTGTCCCGTCTTACCCTTTCAAAAAAAGCGGTGGAAAAGTGCGGGAAAAATTTAAAACTCGTCTATACGCCCGTACACGGTAGCGGTTACGTGCCCGTAACGACGATATTGAAAAAATTGGGCATCAACGTAACCGTCGTAAACGAACAAACGACGAAAGACACCGAATTTTCTACGGTGAAAGTACCTAATCCCGAATTTAAAGAAACGCTTTCTATGGGGATTGCGCTCGCTAACGAAATTGACGCGGACGTCGTATTCGGCACCGACCCCGATTCGGATAGACTCGGCGTAGCCTTGAAAAACGACGACGGGGAATTCGTGGCGCTTTCGGGTAACCAAGTAGGGATTTTATTGCTCGATTATATTTTAACCCGCCTTGCGGAAGATGCTCAAATGCCGAAAAATCCTGCCGTTGTAAAATCGTTCGTAACGACGGGTATGGCAAAAGCGATATGCGACGAATTCGGCGTAACCTTGTACGAAACGCCCGTCGGATTTAAATTTATCGGCGAAAAAATCAAACAATGGGAAAAGGACGGCAAACATACGTACGTATTCGGTTTTGAAGAATCGTGCGGATATTTACGTGGTACACACGCGCGGGATAAGGACGCGGTGGTGGCGTCTATGCTTTGCGCGGAAATGGTGTGTTATTATACGTATATCGGCAAAACGGTGTACGGTAGATTGCAAGAAATTTATCAAAAATACGGGTTCGTACTCGATAAAAACGTGTCCATACAATATTCCGGCTTGAATGCGATGAAAGAGATGAACGCCGTCGTGGACGGATTGAAAAAATTGCAACCCAAAGCGTTTGCGGGCGTGGAAGTAAACGCCGTGCGTGATTACAGCACGGCAAAACGCGTCGATTTCAAAACGGGCGCAACGGAAGCATTGGATATTCCAAAATGCAACTGCGTATATTACGAACTTTCGGGCGGTTCGTTCGTTTGCGTACGCCCGTCGGGCACCGAACCCAAACTTAAAATTTATTATTCGTTAAAAGCGGAAAGCGAAGAAAAAGCGGTAGAAAAACTTGCGGAAATGCAAAAAGACGTAAACGAATTGTTGGAAATTGCCAAAAAAGCATAAATTAACAAGGCTGCGATAGATTTCGACAAGACAAACGAAGGGAAATTGTTTTATAATATAAATATAAAACGAAAGGAAGAAAAGAATATGAAAACGAATTTGGAATATCGCAGTTATAAAAGAATCGGCATTGAAAAACCGCGCGCTTATTACGTGCCTTTTTCGACGGAAACACCGTTTGCTTTTAAAAATAAAATCGTACACCGCGTAGCAAGCGACCGTTTTATTTCGCTCGACGGCGTATGGCAAATCAAAGAACATAAAAACGTGGAAGACGTGCAAATCGACGAACGGTTGACGGAAAATATTCCCGTGCCGTCTTGTGTGCAAATGCACGGATACGACCGTATTCAATATATCAATACGCGTTATCCCTTTCCTTTCAATCCGCCCTACGTGCCGAAAGAAAATCCCGCCTATCATTATAGACGGACGTTTACGATTAAGGATACGACGGAAAAATACTACTTAAATTTTGAAGGGGTAGACAGTTGTTTTTACGTGCATCTCAACGGCAAACGAGTAGGTTACGGACAAATTTCCCACGCCACCAACGAGTTTGATATTACGCCGTACGTGCAAGCGGGAAAAAACACGTTGGACGTCGTCGTTTTAAAATGGTGCGCGTCGTCCTATCTTGAATGTCAAGACAAATTCCGCTTTACGGGTATTTTCCGTAGCGTATATTTATTGAAACGCCCGCAAAAACATATTCGCGATTTTAAAATCGAAACGTCGATTGCGACAAACGGCGACGGAGTGATTACGGTACGGAACGACAGTGAAATTCCGTTTACGGCAGAATACGCACGCAAAAAAGTTGTTGTAAACGTAAACGAAAGCGTAAATTTCGTCGTTAAAAACGCCAAACTATGGACGGCGGAAACACCTTATTTGTATAACGTTATTTTAAGCGCAAACGGCGAAAAAATATTACAACGGGTAGGGATTCGTACGTCGAAAGTAGAAAACGGCGTATATAAACTGAACGGAAAAGCGATTAAACTCAAAGGGGTAAATCGCCACGAAAGTAATCCCGAAACGGGCGCGACGGTTACGGTGGAAAACGCTTTGCAAGATTTGAAGTTGATGAAATGGGCAAACGTAAACGCCATTCGTACGTCGCACTATCCCAACTGCCCCGAATTTTACGAACTTTGCGACGCGTACGGTTTTTACGTAATGGACGAGGCGGACGTAGAAACGCACGGCGCGTGGACGCACGACGGCGATTACAGCTGGGCGCTCGGCGCAGAATTTGCCAACAGCGGTATTGCCGACGAAGGGGTAACCGATAGAGAAATTGATATGTACGAGCGGGACAAAAACCGCACGTGCGTGGTGATGTGGTCGCTTGGCAACGAATCTACTTACGGCAAAATGTTTTATAACGGCGTGGATTATATCCGTGCGAACGATACCCGTCCCATACATTACGAAAGTATAGCGGGAATGGCGGATAAAGAAGAATATTATACGGAAAGATTGGACGTATCCAGCAGAATGTATCCGTACGTGAGATTTTTTGATGAGTATCTTGCGGACGAAAAGGAAACGCGCCCGTTTGTGCTTTGCGAATATTCGCACGCTATGGGCAATTCCAACGGCGATATGAACGCGTATTGGAATAAAATTTACAACAACGAACGTTTTATCGGCGGATTCGTTTGGGAATGGTGCGACCACGCTGTAAAAACGGAAAAAGGGTATTTATAC
>JAZNIR010000008.1:0-12106 GCA_045577595.1 Candidatus Scatosoma sp. | reverse complement strand
GGTGTTGGAATCTCGTGGGGTTCGTGGAGTTACCCGTAATCGAAACGCCTACGTTTTCAAGTTTCATAATTGCAACGCCTTCGGATACGGAATCCGCGCCGTAGCATTTCACTTTCGCTCTATCGCCGTCGGAGAACGCTTTTTCATAAACGACTTTCACCGTTTCCGTAGCGTGGTCGAATTCCGTTTCAACAAACGTAAAACCGTTGATTCTCGAAATGATATACGCCGCGTCTTTACCAAGACCGTTCAAAACAACGCGAAGCGGGTTCTTTCTTACCTTGTTTGCGTTAAGCGCAATCGAAATCGCGCCTTCCGCCGCCGCGAACGATTCGTGTCCTGCAAGGAAACAGAAACATTCCGTTTCGTCGGAAAGGAGCATTGCCCCGAGATTACCGTGTCCAAGACCTACTTGTCTGTTTTGCGCAACCGAACCGGGGATACAAAACGCTTGCAAACCGATACCGATTGCAGCCGCCGCGTCGGACGCTTTTACGCAACCTTTCTTAATTGCGATTGCCGAGCCTACCGTGTACGCCCAAACTGCGTTTTCAAAGCAAATAGGTTGTCCCGCTCTAACGATTTTATCGCAATCCACACCCTTTGCAAGGCAAATTTCTTTACATTCTTCAATCGACGAAATCCCGTATTCTTTCAATACCGCGTTGATTTTATCGACTCTTCTTTCATAACCTTCAAATAATGCCATTTTGCTTGTCCTCCTTACTCTTTACGAGGGTCGATGAATTTCACCGCACCTTGTTCCGCACTGAATCTGCCGTAATGACCCATTGCCTTGTTATACGCTTCGTTGGGTTCCATACCTTTCTTAATGAAATCGGTCATTTTGCCAAGCGAAACGAATTCGTAGCCGATAACTTCGTTGTTTGCGTCAAGCGCAAGACGGGTTACGTAGCCTTCCGCCATTTCCAAGTATCTTACGCCCTTTTGCAACGTGGAATACATCGTACCCACTTGCGAACGGTGTCCTTTACCCAAGTCTTCCAAACCTGCGCCGATTGCAAGCCCGTCGTCCGAGAAAGCCGATTGCGAACGTCCGTAAACGATTTGTAAGAACAATTCTCTCATTGCCGTATTGATAGCGTCGCAAACAAGGTCGGTATTCAATGCTTCCAAAGGCGTTTTACCAGGTAAAATTTCAGCCGCCATAGCCGCCGAGTGCGTCATACCCGAACAACCAATTGTTTCAACGAGCGCTTCTTGAATAATGCCTTGCTTAATATTTAAGCTTAACTTACAAGCGCCTTGTTGGGGAGCGCACCAACCGATACCGTGCGTAAAACCGCTAATATCTTTGATTTCTTTTGCATGAATCCACTTTCCTTCTTCGGGAATCGCCGCGTTTTCATGACGAGCAACGCCTGCGCCTTTTGCTACGCAGTACATTTGTGCAACATCTTGTGATATTGTCATATTAAAAATTCCTCCAAATATTTTTTCCTACTTTTATCGGTTAAACGGCTTTTTTATGCGCGCGAAACGCATAGTCGTCCATTTAACTGAATACAGTATAACATATTTAAAGAAAAATTTCAACTACTCAACGACGCTTTTTTCCGTTTTTTTCAATTTTTTACTCTTTTTCCCTATTCTACGTAACCAACGCCCGTAATCAATGATGGTGATGGTGATGATGGTGATGATGGTGATGGTGCGTTGGCTCGTTATAAAGTTCGATTTTGCAGTCTTTTTCGTTGCAGGTTTCGTTTGTGCTTTCTATTTCTATCGTACCGTGTACGATATGCCACTTTGTAAGCGCTTGCTTAATCGCCGTTTTAAGCAAAAAATCGTTGGAATCCGCTACGACGTGCAAGGTTGCGCAATGATTTCGCCCGTCCAACGACCAAACGTGTATATGATGCACGTCCAATACGCCGTTTATTGCGCAAAGTGCTTGCTTGATTTCTTCGATTTTTATTTCCGACGGCACTTTTTCAAGTAAAATTTCAAACCCTTCTTTTAAATTTTTCACCGCCATAATCAAAATAGCAACGGCAATCAAAATAGAGATTATCGGGTCGATAACGGAAATCCCGCTAAAACGCATTACAACCGCGCCGATTAAAACGACTATCCAACCCAAAACGTCTTCCAACATATGTAGATTAACCGCTTTTTGATTGAGCGATTCTCCCTTTCTCGTTAATACCGTCGCAAACAAATTTACGCATACGCCGATAATCGCCATAATTATCATACCGTCGTATTTTACAGGCGTAGGCGTTATAATTCTGCCAATCGCGTTATAAATAACGATTATCGAACCGATAAGCAAAACCGTCGTCGTAATAATTCCACCCAATACGGAAAACCGCGCGTACCCGTACGAATATTTTTCGTCCGGTTGTTTTTTGCTTTTCCTTTCCAGAAAAAAGGACGTGCCTACGCTGAATGCGTCCCCTATATCGTGCAAAGCGTCGGACGTAATCGCTATGCTACCCGTAAAAATCCCACCGATAAATTCAAACAACGCAAACGCAAAGTTTAATAAAAAGGTAATCAAAATTTTCTTTTCCGTTTTCATACTTTCTCCTTTTGACAAAACTGTTCTTTTATGATACAATATATTCCGTACCGAACGACTTGTTCAAGATTATTATATACGGGAACGGCTGAAATAATCAAGGTTTTTTAATAAACGATTTTTCAAACCCGTTCGATACCGAACAAAATGGAAAAATTGTATGGAGAAAAATATGGACAGACGACAAAAAAAGACGAGAGATAGCATTTTTAAATCGTTTATAACCCTTTTATCTAAAAAGCATTACAACCAAATCACGGTAGGTGAAATTATCGAGCACGCCAACGTTGGACGGGCTACTTTTTACGCGCATTTTGAAACGAAAGACTACCTTTTAAAAAGTTTGTGCGAAGAATTGTTTGGACATATATTCGAACGTGCAAACGAGCAAAATTCGCAACACGGATACCTTTTCGACTGCAACGAAACGGGCTCGGTTTTTTTACATCTTTTTCAGCATTTGCAAAAAAACGACAATAATATATTAAAGCTGTTATCCTGTCAAAACAACGAATTGTTTTTAGGATATTTTAAAGC
The DNA here is from genome assembly GCA_045577595.1 of Candidatus Scatosoma sp. Lineage (GTDB taxonomy): Bacteria > Bacillota > Clostridia > Christensenellales > Borkfalkiaceae > Scatosoma. The sequence continues at coordinate 9,024 of JAZNIR010000008.1, read as the reverse complement.
CAATCTTATGAAATTGATAAAAAAAGAAGAATATCTATTTAATAGCGCAAAAAATAAAGAAGTTCCCGAAAAATTTTGGATAAACCACGTTTGCGCTACGTTCGTGGAAACAACGCGTTGGTGGGTGGAAAACGGAATGAAAGAATCCCCCGAAACGCTGACGGGATATTTTACAAGCGTTTTATAAATACGGCTTTTTTTAAATTAAAGTTATTCCAAAAAGTCTTCGGGGCGTAGCTTATTACGCAATTTTTCAATCGCGTGTTTTTCTATACGGGAAATATACGAACGGGATATTTTTAAAACGTTTGCCACTTCCCTTTGTGGCAACGGTATTCCCCCTTTTAAAGCGTAACGCAAGCAGATAATCGTATATTCCCGTTCGCTTAACACACGCTTGATTTGTTGTAATAACTTCTCCCGTTGCACCGAACGTTCTACCCGTTCGAATACGCTGTCTTCTTTTTCAAATAGCAAATCCATTAAAGAAAGTTCGTTTCCGTCTTTATCAATCCCTACGGGGTCGGATAAGGAAAGCACGTTTTTATGTTTTTTATTTGCCCGAATTAACATTAAAATCTCGTTTTCTATACATCTTGCCGTATACGTTGCAAGCGTCGTGCCGTGTTGCGGTTTGTACGAGCCGATGGCTTTAATCAACCCGATACTGCCTACGGAAATCAAATCGTCCGTTTCCGCCGCGCCCGTATATTTTTTTACGACGTGCGCCACCAAACGCATATTATGTTTTACCAATTTATCCTTCGCCTCCTTATCCCCTTTTTCCGCCAACGATAAATAATAATCTTCTTCTTCCTTTGAAAGCGGTTTGGGAAAAGAGCTTTTCGTCCCGATTGTCCCTGTAAAAAACACCAATCTACCGATTAACGACCAAATAAAATCTAAAAACATACCTGCATTTCTCCTTATTTTTCGCGTTTTTCTATCGTATGCTTTTTAGAGTTTGTACTATACCAAGAAACGTTTTTCTTTTTTAATGCGTTCTTTTTTCTATGTCAGACATAGGTATTATGTCTGACATACTCCTTTATTTTAAAGGCTTTCAGCGATTTACTATGCGTGAAATAATACCTATGCGTGACATAATTGCCTTTTTCGAAACGTTTTCAGGCAAACAAAAAAGAGATTGGGCGGTATTTTGCCCAATCTCGTAATTTTAAAGGGATTTGAGTTTGTCGATAAGCCGAGTTCTGTCGTGTACGGTCATTTATCTAGCCTTGTCGTTGCCGACAAGTTCAAGCGATATTCACGGCGATTCGTCAGACGGACAGCCTTTGCGACGAACGCCCAATCTTGCAACGGGTGGGGTTTACATTGCATACCGTGTCACCACGATATCGGTGAGCTCTTACCTCGCCTTTCCATCCTTACAAGGCAAAGCCTTGCGGTTTATTTCTGTTGCACTTTCCTTAAAGTCGCCTTCACTTGACGTTATCAAGCACCCTGTCCTATGTTGCTCGGACTTTCCTCATTGTCTTAAAAGACACCGCGACCGTATAACAAACTCAAATCTTTTATTATTATATCATTTTCTTTAAAAAAAAGCACCTTTTTTTCCTTGCTTTTTTATAAAAAATATAGTAAAATAGTTATGATTTTTTTGATTTTTAATATCGCTTTTACCAAAGCATTGGAGATAATATGAAAAAGACTAAAATTATTTGTACAATTGGCCCTGCAAGTAGCGACAAAAAAACGATTTGCGCAATGGCTGACGCTGGAATGGACGTCGTCCGTTTAAACTTTTCGCACGGCACGCACGAAGATTATGCAAAGAAGATTGCTTTAATTAAAGAAGTACGGGAAGAAAAATCTATCCCCCTGCCGATTTTATTGGATACGAAAGGGCCTGAATTCCGCATTAAAACGTTTGAAAACGGAAAAATCACCTTACAAGAGGGCGACGAATTTACTTTCACAACGGAAGAAATCGTAGGTGATAATACGCGCGTTAGCGTTTCTTACAAAGGTATTTGCGAAGATTTAACGGTTGGCGATAAAATTTTACTCAACAACGGACTTATCGTATTTCGCGTAACCGAAGTAAAAGCGCCCGACGTGCGTTGCGTCGTAGAAGTCGGCGGCGAACTTTCCAATCGGAAATCTATGTTTTTCCCCGACAAAGAATTGCATATGGTCTTCCTTTCCGAACAAGATAAAACCGACCTTCTGTTCGGTATTCAACAAGGCGTAGATTTCGTAGCGCTTTCTTTCGTTTCTAAAGCACAAGACGTAATTGACGCAAAAGAATTTTTAAAGGCGAACGGTGGCGAACATATCGACGTTATCGCTAAAATTGAAAATCGCGCCGGCGTAAAGAATTTATTGGACATTATGCAAGTTTCCGACGGAATTATGGTGGCGCGGGGCGACCTTGGCGTGGAAATTCCTTACGTCGAACTTCCCAATATTCAAAAACACATTATCAATCAATGCCGTTTATACGGAAAACGGGTTATTACCGCAACGGAAATGTTGGAATCTATGATTCACAATCCCCGCCCGACGAGAGCGGAAATCTCCGACGTTGCCAACGCCGTTTACGACGGCACTTCCGTCGTGATGCTTTCAGGGGAAACCGCCGCAGGGAATTATCCCGTACAAGCAGTGTCCGCTATGGCTAAAATCGTTGAACAAGCGGAAGAACACGTCGAATATATCCAAACCTTAAACAATTTTGTAATTAGAAACACTTCCGAAGCGTTATCGCACTCGGCAGCAACGCTCGCAAAAGACTTAAACGCAAAAGCAATCGTCGTTTGCACCCGCACGGGCGGTACGGCGCGTATGGTTTCTCGTTTCCGTCCAAACATCAATATTTTAGGCATAACGACGGATATACATTCTTATAGAAAGCTTGCGTTAAGCTGGGGCGTTTTACCCGCTATGGCAGACGAATACTCGTCTATTGATATTCTTTTCTACTTTGCAAAACAAAAAGCTCTTTCTTCGGGAGTTGCAAAAAAAGGCGACGTTATCGTTATTACCGGCGGTACACCCAACGGCAAAAGCGGAAATTCCAATCTTATCAACGTAGAAACCTTATAATTTAACGTTATAACGCCGTCGCGTATTCTCTTACGCGACGGCGTTTTTCTTTTATATAAAATCCACGTCGAAACGGGATTGAAAGCGTTTCCCGTTTAAATAGCTTAATGCGCCCGTAAACGCAAAGCAAATAGACTTTGCAACAAGTTGTTGTCGCGCGCGTTGTAAGCCTTTATTCCGCTCTTTATCGCCGTATTTCATATCGCCTACGATAGGACAACCAACGTGCGATAAATGCGCGCGTATTTGGTGCGTTTTACCCGTGTGTAAACGAATTTCCAATTTGCTTACGTTTTCACGCGTTTGAAAAACTTTGTATTCGGTGATGATTTTTTCCGCTCCAACCATAGGCGCGTCGTATATCCGCACCAAAGCGTGTTCTTCGTCTTTTTTTAAATATGCCGTTAAAACGTTTTCGTTTTGCTTTGGTTTGCCAAAACAAAGCGCGTGGTATATCTTTTCAACCTTTCTTTCTTTAAACGCGTTAAGCAATTCCTTTTCCGCATTTTTCCCAAAGGCAAACACCATCAGTCCTTGCGTATTCCTATCCAAGCGGTGAATAAATTTACAACCGGAAAACAAACGCGACAACTCCGCAAAAACCGCCTCTGCATTCACTCCGCTTTCTTTATCTACAACGATTACGTTTTCGTCTTGATAAACGACGTGAAAGGCTTTCTTTGCTTGTTGTTTTTCGGTTAAATAATAACAAACTTCGTCGTCCGCTTGCAAAATTACGTCTTGTTCCACCTTTACACCGTTTACTTTTATCTCTTTATTTTTCAATAAATACGACCAAGCAAACGACGCTTGCGCGCAATTGTTTTCCGTAAAATTTTTTAACGTTTGCCGTTTTTCCGAAATCAATTTTATCACGGATTTTCTCCTTATATTGCCTACGATTATTATAAAACTTTTTAAAAAAAATAGCAAACGATTTATCCGTATAAAAACGAAAACCGTCAAAGGCTTTTCCCTTGACGGTTTTTTAACGTTTATTTCTTACTTTTTCTTTTTCGTTCCCTTAACCTTCGCCAACTTCGCGTTTGCTTTTTCTTCCACTTCGTCAAGCGTTTCGTCGGACGGTTTTACAAGCAACAAGATGATGATGAGTATCAACATAACGCCTGCAATCGAAAAGAGAATAACCGAAACGATATTGTTTTTAAGCCATTGTTTTTCCCCTTGAATAACGTCCGCTTTCGCTTCTACGTTTACAAGCATATACGCCGACGCACGTTGTACGTAAACGTTCGATTCGTAATAATCGGCAACGATTAAATACGAACCTTCTTCCACCGTTTTAAAGCTTTGCGCGGAAGGTTTCCAATTGTATTTATTGTATTCTTCCCACAATTCAGGCGCATTTTCTTCGGTGATACGGGAATCGTATTCTTTAATTTCAATAAAGCTCTTTTTAATATCTTCCGCTAAATCGCTGATTTCCGTCGCCGTTTCCGCGCCGAGCGATTTTGCCAACAGTTCTGCATAGCCCGTCAAATACAAGTCGAATTGCCCACCGTTTACAATTTGCTTTTTCGTCAACGTCGCAACTCTATCCTTGATTTGTTCGTATAAAGCCGTATAGGTAACTTCCGTGAGCGCGCTCTTGGAAAGTTTATATCCTGCTTGCGCGTCTTTGTTATACGCATCAAGGTCAACTTTAAAAAGCTTATATCCTTCTTGCTTATTCGTTGCACCCGTTACTTTGATATCGTCAAAGGTGTACGTCGTGTTTAAAATTTCCGTCTCTCTTCTATCCGACGGTTTTGCCGTCGTGCTTTCATACACTTTCAATTCCTTGTTTTCGATACGGAATTGGAAAGAAGGTATCGCTTTAATATCCCAAACGTTGCTCGTCGTAACTTCCACCAATTCGCCGTTTTCGTCGTAATACTTCATCTTATTATTCGCTTTATCATTTGCAAACACTTTGAATTCGTACAAACCTTCGCTGGAAACACTAATTTTTAAGTTGCTTGCCGAAAGCGCAGAAGAAGTACTCGCCGACGCCGACGTGGGCGTTTTATAGCTAATTGTAAACTTTAAGTTACCGTAACCGTTATTATCGTTGATAAACCATTCCAAAGAAGGAATTAACACGCTATCGTTGCTAGGCGCTTGCGCGTTTTTATTTAATTGCTCTTGAAAAACCGCCAACTGCGCGTTGAATGCGGATTCGTCGAAAATATTCGTATGATTCGCATCGTCCAATGCGATTTGCGTGTAAAACGCACCGCTTTCCATTCTGTCAAATACGATATAGTTGGTGTCGTCGTACTTCTTCGTTGTATTTGCATACCAAGACAAGTCGTACGCAACGTCGCTGAACGCCCCGTCGCCCAATTTATATATAATGGAGCAATATTCCGCTTGATAACGGCTAAAAACCGTCGTCGTTAACGTCCCGTCGGGATACACGCCGTCGTTTGCACGCACAACGTTTCCGCTTGCGTCAACGTGATAATTTAAAGGCATAATATACGTCGACGAACTCGATTTCAATTCGCTGTAATCGTCCGCCGTAGGATTACCCGCTTCGGGATTCCATTGATAAAACTCCGCTTTCGTCGTTAAACCACTCGATTTTAACACGTCCAACACCGTATAATCCAACGTATAAGCCGTACCGAGCAAGAACGTGTCGATTTCTTCGTTTACAACGAGCACGGGCGCTGCGTTATCGACAATTTCCGCTGCTTTAAGCGCGGTTTTTAACGCGTCCCCCGTTTTATTTTCAATACCTTCTTCCAGTTTCAAATTGTCGAATTGTTGTCCGTTTACTTCTTTTAAAAGCACACTCGTCGTTGCGTTTTCACCGTCCACTTCCGCCGTAAACGCCAACGGATAGCTTTTATCGGTAGGAGAATATTTCGCGGATTTTTTACCTATATTCGTAAACGTGCCCGCTTTGTTGCCGTTTAAATAAACGTTGTATTCGCCGTAGTCGTTTTCCGCGTCTTTTTTAAGCCCAATCGTTATTTCCGTGTTCGCCGTAACGTTTACACCGCTTGATTCGCCGTTTACGCTCACCGAAACAACCCCGCTTACGTTGTTAAACGTAATTTTATTTTTCGCCAATTCCTCCGCAGTCGTCCAAGCCGCGTCCGCGTCCATAGAAAGCGTCAACGTCTTAAAATTCGTATCTTGTAATACAAATTTGACGGTGTAATAATTCGTTTGCGTAGCGCTCGTTTTCCACTCCAACGCTAAACTCCGTTTCATCACCACACTACCGTCGTCGGAAAGCACGAACTTCGTCGTTTTATCCGTTACGTCCGATGCGGTAACTTCCGCGTTCGTCGCGGAAAATACGTTATTAAGCGTATAGGTTTTTGTTGCCGTAGCGGTAGGTTCGTCCGCGTGCACATCCTTTACGTTTCTTAATGATATGCCAAAACCCGCCGACAGCGCAGCGGATGCAAGCATAAGTGAAATTGCCGTTAATTTTTTCGTTTTCATCAAAACGTGCCTCTCTGTTTTTTTGTAGACATTCGCCTTTATACAATATCGTACCTATTTATTTTACACTGTTAAAAGCGTTTTGTCAATCGCATTTTGCGAAATTTTTCATTGTTTTTATAATTTTATCCGTTTTTCACTTAATTTCCACCGCTTTTGAAAGATTAAACGCTTTCCAAGGGGTTTCCGTATCAGGCGGACAAGCAATAAAACGCATTCTCTCTTTCGTAATCGGATGCGAGAAGGACAAACAATACGCCCAAAGCGCTAACTTCCCCTTTTGCGCCAACGCTCCGCCGTAACGCATATCGCCGAATACGGGGTGGGATATCCCCGCCATTTGCACGCGGATTTGATGCGTTCTTCCCGTATGCAACCGCACTTCTACAAGCGCGTTTTTGCCGACGTTTTCAACGAGTTTATAATCAAGCTCTGCATACTTCGCATTTTCTTCCGACGGCGTACATATATACACCATATTATTCACCGTATTTTTCCGCAAATAATTGCAAAGCGTACCCCGCTCTTCCGTCAACGTACCGCAAAGCACCGTCAAATACTTCTTTTCGAAATCGCCCGTTTGCAAACCTTCGGTTAATCTTGCCGCCGCTTTGCTGGTTTTCGCGTACACCATAACGCCACCCGTCGGACGGTCTAAACGGTGCACCAAACCCAGATACACGTTTCCAGGCTTGTTATACGCCGTTTTTATATATCTTTTAATTTGGTCGAATAAATTATCGTCTTTGCTCTCGTCGGGGCAACAAGCCGTCATTTGTGGCTTTAAAACGACGATTATGTGATTGTCTTCGTATAAAATTTGAAAATTCGGTTGCGCCGTTTGTTCTTGCTCTACACCGTTTGTTTTATTTTCCGTCATTTACGAATATACCTCCCGCTCCGCAAGGAAGAGATATGCCCTCTTCCGTATGAATACCCACTTCGTAGGCGTCCACTTTGCCTGGATAATTTTTTAAAGTGAGCTCTAATATGTTTTTCAGTACCATCGGTTGTAAGCCCGTCGTGTAACTGTTGATAAGCACGAACAACGGATTATCCGACAGCACTTCCGTACAAAGTTGCACGAATTTATATAAATCGTTTTCAATCTTCCACATTTCCCCGTTCGGGCCTCTGCCGTAAGACGGGGGGTCCATAATGATTGCGTCGTATTTATTCCCGCGACGGATTTCCCGTTGGACGAATTTTAAACAATCGTCCACGATATAGCGTATGCCCGTGTGAATCCCCGAAAGCCTTGCGTTTTCGCCCGCGCGTTCCACCATTCCTTTCGCCGCGTCTACGTGCGTAACCTGCGCCCCCGCTTTCGCGCAAGCCACCGTCGCTCCGCCCGTGTAAGCAAACAAATTTAATACTTTTATCGGACGGTTAGCGTTTTGAATAAGCCCAGACATATATTCCCAATTTACCGCTTGCTCGGGGAATAATCCCGTATGTTTAAATCCCATCGGCTTTATTTTAAATTGTAAACCGAGCTTTTCGTAAGAAATATTCCATTCGTCGGGAATCGGTTTTAAAATTTTCCAACCGCCCCCGCCTTTTTCGCTACGTTTATAATAGGCGTTGAGTTTCGGATACGCAAATAAATCCGTTTGCGCCGACCAAATCACTTGCGGGTCGGGACGGAGCAAATACACGTCTTTCCATCTTTCGAGCTTATACCCGTCGCCCGTTGCTATAATTGCATAATCTTTCCAATTTTGAGAAATTTTCATACACGTTCCGTTCGTCCGTTCCGCCCAAAAGTTTTAGGCGCAAAAAGACATACTACGACATTCTATTTTATATATTATATCGCAATTTTTTAAGATTGTAAAGTATTTGAAAGTTAAGGCGACAAAAATCCCGTAAGAAATATTGCAAGAAAACGCAAAATATCCCGCTTTTTTAAACGCCTTTTTAGCGGAAAAATATCCACGAGAAATTTTTTTTATTTTTTCAAATTTTTTTTAAAAAAACACGAAAAAACAGTTGACAAAAACTTTTCTTTTTAGTATTATAATTAAGCTGTTTTGACTGACCGATGCGTTCGACGGTTAAGACGAGTGGATATCGCGGGGTGGAGCAGCTAGGTAGCTCGCCGGGCTCATAACCCGGAGGTCGCAAGTTCGAATCCTGCCCCCGCAACCAAAATGGCGGCGTAGCTTAGTTGGTTAGAGCGATCGGTTCATACCCGATAGGTCATAAGTTCGAATCTCATCGCCGCTACCACGATAACAAAGACGGAATTTTCGTTTCAATATAAAACACACGCGCAAGCGTAAATGGCCCGTTGGTCAAGCGGTTAAGACACCACCCTTTCACGGTGGTAACATGGGTTCGAGTCCCGTACGGGTCACCAGCAAAAAAGCACAGGAAACAATCCTGTGCTTTTTTGCTGTGTGCTTCCGTCGGACGAACCCATCGGTTCGCGCGAGGCGATTTATCGCCGACGCTCTCCGGAAAATACTTGTATTTTCTTTGGTGCTTGCA
>JAZNIR010000007.1:0-11860 GCA_045577595.1 Candidatus Scatosoma sp. | reverse complement strand
CATAGATGAATAGATTATACGGAGGATAAGAAAAATTGGTTTCATTAAGTAGTATTACGTTTATGGAGCATGTATACAATATCGTAATGATGCTTGCAGCGTGCGGTGCGTTTTTGGTGGGGTTTAAATTATTAAGTGATAATATGGAACGCCTTGCCGGAAACAGTCTTAAAAAGTTGTTTAATAAAACGTCGGATAAAAAAATGATTGGCGTTGGAATCGGTATGGGGGCGACGGCTGTCGTACAAAGTTCGGGTGTAACGACGGTTATGGTGGTCGGTTTTGTGAATGCGGGCATTATGACGTTGGCACAAGCCACGACAATGATTATGGGCGCGAATATCGGTACGACGGTAACGGCGCAACTTGCGGCGCTCGGTTCGTTTGATATCATACCGATTTTGTTTATCGGTTTGTTGTTTATCGGCGTAATGATGGAAATGTTTTTCCGTAACGATAAAATAAAATCGGTAGGACTTGCATTGGCTGGATTAGGTTTGGTGTTTTTCGGGTTGGAAATTATGTCCGATTCGATGAGCATATACAGTAAAGTTGTCGAAGTGCAAAATTGGCTTACAAAAATGACGAATCCGTTCCTGCTGTTGCTCTTTGGTATTTTATTTACCGCTTTATTGCAATCGTCTTCGGCGGTTTCCACGATTATTATCGGTATGTCAATGGCGGAAATCCCGTTGCTAATCGGCGGAGCGGAAGGCAGTAACGCGGTGTTATTCGTAATTTTAGGCTCGAATATTGGCTCTTGCGTAACCGCTTTAATTTCGTCGATTGGTACGTCGGTTAACGCAAGACGTGCAAGTATTATACACTTATTGTTCAACGTTACCGGTACGTTGTTATTTGCTGTATTATTATTGGTTTGGTCGGAATCGGTTGTAGGTTCGAATTTTTATGCGGTAACGTTTTGTAAATGGTTTAGTAAGCCAAGCACGCAAATTGCAATGTTCCATACGTTTTTCAACGTTACTTGTACGTTTTTGTTCTTGCCGTTTACGAACGTACTTGTTAAGTTGTCGAAGATTATCATTCCCGAGAAGAAAGAGCAAGCGAAAAAGGAAGAATGGGAGCTTGCGTATATGGATAAGCGTTTGCTTGCCACGCCCGCAGTTGCGCTCAATTTATTGAAAAAAGAAACGTTCCGTATGGCGGATATCGCGATGGAGAGCTTAAAAACGGCGTTTAACAGCTTTATAGAACGTGATACGGAAGCGGTGCAAAAGGTGTATAAATCAAACGAAACCGTATCCAAAATAGGTGGGCAAATCAGTGATTATTTGGTGCAAGTATCGGTGCAAAGCGCTACGTTAAACGAAGAATTGAAAGTAAATGCGTTACATAACAGTATTGGCGATATTGCACGTATTGCAGAGCTTGCAGATAACTTAACGAAATATACGTGTAAAGAAGTGCGCGATAATCTCGTATTCTCCGAAGGAATTAACGAGAAATTAGCGATTATGCACGGAAAATTACACGAACAATACGGGCTTGTGAAAAAGATTGTTTTAGAAAAAGACAAATCGCACGTACAACGTTCGCAAGAATTGGAAGAAGAAATCGACGCAATGCGCAAAGAGCTTGTGGCGGAACATATCACCCGTCTTTCGCAAGGGAAATGCAAACCGGAAAACAATACGGTGTTTATCAATCTCGTTTGCAATCTCGAACGTGTAGGCGACCATTTGGATTTCATTATCCATAATTACGAATAAAAAAAATTGCAAATAGAAAACCCCCTTGCCAATCAAGGCAAGGGGGTTTTAAATCTTATCGGTTATTTAAGAATAATCCACATACGGTTAATGATTTCATTGGTTGCTTTATCAAACGGTTTCATAACGGCAAGCCGTTTGCGCGTTTCGTCGTCGGGATATTGTGCGAATAACTGTTGGCGCGTCAAGCCCGATTTCGGAGCTTTAATAATATGTCCGTCGCCGAAGAAATAGCTCAAATCGTAATCTTCCGTTTCTTGTTCGCCGTCTGCGGAATAGGAATCGCTTACGTATTCGAATACGGCGTCGTTGTGTATATCGCCCGCAATACAGCTTGTATAGCCGATATAATCCATATTTCTAACGGCGTTTTCAGGCATAGATACGAAGTTGATAAAAGCGGTTGCTGCGTCGACGTTTGCGCCTTTCATCATTGTCCAGCCGTCAAACCAAAGGTTAGATGCGGATTTGGGAATGGAATATTCCAAGTTCTTTAATTCGTCGGCGTTTCCGAATTCTTCCACCAAATCGAAAATATACACGGCGTCTCCGCTCCATTGATAGGTGGCGTCCAATCTGCCTTGCGCTACGTCCGTTTTGCCCTCGTCCGTTTCCAAACCGTAAAGATTTCTCCGCATAGCGGTTAATTTTTGTTTTACGCCCACGCGCGTCGTTGCGTCAGTCCGATTCATAAAATCGCTTACTTTCGCTGTGTATTCGTCGGGGGGCAGGGTGGCTTGTAACGCGTTTAATTCTTCTTGGTAATATAAGCCAAGCCCCGCAAAATAAGCGTCCCGCGTATTGTCTTTCATCGTGATTTGATGGTTGCAAGCGGGATTTGTCAACGCGCTCCAATCGCTCATAATCTCACGGTCGATTTTATCGGCGTTAAAAACAAAACCCGTCGTTCCCCACATATAACCCGCCGAATATTCGCGCAAGGTTGCCGATTGGGGGGTGTCGTCAATCGTTAATCCGCTAAACACGCCGTCGATATACGACGATACGTATTTTGCGTAATAATTCGTTTCCACCGTTTTATCAAAAAAGCTTTCGGGAAACGCTTGCAATTTCCCTTCGCGAGCCAACTTAATAATCATATATTCGGAAGGACAAAGCAAATCGTATTCGTCGCCCATTTTGATTTTGTTGTACATTGTTTCGTTGTCTTGCAAAGGAATATATTCTACGGTGATGGTTTTGCCCGTTTGCTCAAAATACCAATCTTCAAATTCTTCGTACATAGGGCGCGTACCGCTTTCGTCGTCGCCCTCGTCGATATATTCGTCCCAGCTTGCCACGCGCAAAACGTTTTCCCGCCGTCTTCCAAACGCTACGCCGTCGCAAGCGGTGAAAGGTATGGCGGAAAATAAGGTAATCAAAACGAGCAAATTAGATATTTTTTTCTTCATTTCTTTTTCCTCGCTTTTTTGAAAGATACGACGTTTGCTACGGTTACGCCGATTATGATAATCAAGAAGATAATCGCGGTAAACGCCCAATACGCCGCTTTAATTTCAGGGCCTACGACGTTGTTTTTATCCAGTCCGTAAATATGTGTGCTAATCGTCATAAACGTGTCGGGTTTGGTGTACGCCGCGATTACGTAATCGTCCAAAGAGAGCGTAACGGAAAGCAAAAATCCAGCCAAAACACCGGGCATAATTTGCGGTAAAATCACCGAAAACAAAGCTTTTCTCGGCGTTGCGCCCAAATCGAGCGCCGCTTCGTATAAATTGTTGTCCATTTGCCGAAGTTTGGGAATGACGGACAATACGACGAACGGGGTGCAAAGCAACATTTGCCCGATAATAAGCGGGATAAACGTCGATTTGTCGATATTGAAAAAGGACACCAATAAAGCAAAGGAAATCGCCGTAACGACGTCCGCGTTAATGACGGGAATACGATTGAGCGCGGAAAGCGCTTGTCCCGTTTTCTTTTTAGAATAAAAGATGCCAATCGAGCCAATCGTGCCGAGAATAGTGGAAAGGAACGCCACGACGAGCGCAAGCGCAATCGTTTGTAAAACGACGTGAATCGGTTTGTTGTCAAAGCTGAAAAAATATTTATAATGCTCCCAACTAAACCCTTTCCAATCTTGAATATAATTGCTTTCGTTGAAACTGTTGACGGCAAGGAATGCGATAGGGAAATAAATAAACGCAAGCACGAGCCCTATAAAAATCCATTTTAAAACGCTTTTGAATTTTACCATAAGGAAGTACCTCTCGTTTCACTGATATCGTCTTCTTTAAAACCGCCCGTCGCCCACGTTATTAAAAACATAAAGAGCAACAACAACAAAGCGATAAACGAGCCGTCGTGCCACAAATCCCCCGCGAAATAATCGTCGATAAGTTTGCCGAGAATTTTCACGTTTCGAAAGGTAAGATAATTGGATACGACGTAGTTGGTCATAGACGGGAGAAACACCATAGAAATCCCGCTTGCTATGCCCGCTTTGGAAAGGGGCAGGGTTACCTTTAAAAAGGCTTTTGCGGGCGTTGCGCCCAAATCTTTTGCCGCTTCCAAATAACTTTTGTCGATTTTGATAATCGTGGTGTAAATAGGCAAAATCATAAACGGTAAAAAGTCGTACACCATACCGATAATCGTATTTACGATATTCCAAGCGTCCGATTTGTTGTACGTGCCCATAAACACGAATAATTCCTTTAAGGCGTTGATACGCAATACGAAATTTACCCACATAGGCACGATAAACAATAATAAAAGCATAGATTTGTTTTTCATTTTACTGTGCGCAATCGAATAGGCGACGGGATAAGCGATAAGCAAGCAAATCACCGTGCTCATCAGCGAAATGAAAAAACTTTGCATAATTGTTTTAAAGGTGTAGGAAGTAAAAAACGCTTTCAGTCCCGTTCCGTTTTCCGTAAAAAACAAGCTGGCGTATTTAAAAGTGAATTCCCCGTCGTCGTTGGTAAACGCGTAATATAACACGATAACCAGCGGAACGACGACGAACACCAGCATAAAAACGGCGTAGGGGATTGCCAACAATTTCCGCGAAAAATGCGGTTTCATTTTGTTTTTTTCGCCCGTCATTGTTTCCCTCCTTCCGCCACTTTTAAGGTTAAACGGATTTTATCTTTGGGAATAATCAGGCTTACGCGGTCGTTTTCGTTCCATAAATCTTCGCACGCAAGTACGTAATCTTCTTCGTTTTCGGTGCGGACGATATAACGGTAGTATTCGCTCTTATAAATCAGCGAAATGATATTCCCCGTTGCACCGCCTTCTTCTTCGTTGTCGCTCATTGTAATATCGTGCAAACCGACTTCCACGTTTACTTCGGTGTCCGTCAAATCGAGCTTTTCGCCTTTCGCCGTAATTAAGTAACCTTCTTCGTCCAAATGGCTGTTGGGATATAATTGCGTAACGTCGCACTCGAATTCCCCGTCGCCAAATTCTACGGTGTTGCGCTTGGTAATCACGCCCGTAAATTTATTTACGCGGAATTTCTTTTTCATAACGTGTATGCCGTTCGGCTTAATCACAAGCCCAACCGTTTCGCCGACTTCGGGCGCGGACGTGCTTTGGATTTCAATTTCGTATCTTCCGCATTGTACGAGTATTTGATAATGTATGCCTTTAAAAATAACCGACGTAACTTTGCCTTTTAACATTCCTTCTTCGGGCGATTTAATTTTAACGTCTTCGGGACGTACGACGACGTCGACGGGTTCGTCCTTTTCAAAACCGCCGTCTACGCACTCGAACGATTTACCGCAAAAACGCACTTGTTTGTCTTTCGGCATTACCCCCGAGAAAATGTTGCTTTCGCCGATAAAGTCGGCAACGAAGGTGTTTTTCGGTTCGTTGTAAATCATTTCGGGTGTGCCGATTTGTTGAATTGCGCCGTCCGCCATAACGACGATGGTGTCCGACATAGTAAGCGCTTCTTCTTGGTCGTGCGTAACGTAAATAAAGGTGATGCCAAGCCGTTTATGCATTGCTTTCAATTCCAACTGCATTTCTTTGCGCATTTTTAAATCGAGCGCGCCGAGTGGTTCGTCTAAAAGTAATATTTCAGGCTCGTTTACGATAGCGCGCGCAATCGCGATACGTTGTTGTTGTCCGCCGGAAAGGGTGGATACGCTACGCTTTTCAAATCCGCTTAAATCAACGATTTCCAAAGCCTTTTTTACCTTTTCGGCAATCACCGCTTTGGGTAATTTTTCGTATTTCACCTTTTCGTTACCTTTTTTATCGACGTAGGTGGTGGGAATACGTTTTTGTTTTAAGCCAAACGCCACGTTTTCAAATATATTCAAATGGGGAAATAACGCGTATTTTTGAAATACCGTATTGACGGGACGAAGATTGGGGGGCAGGTTGCTGATGTCTTGCCCGTTTAATAAAATTTTTCCGCTCGTAGGCATTTCAAAGCCCGCAATCATACGTAAAGTAGTGGTTTTTCCGCAACCGGACGGGCCTAAAAAGGTGATGAATTCGCCCTTGCGCACGTATAAATTGATGTTTTCCACGACGGAAACTCCGTCGAATTCTTTGCAAACGTCGACGAGCTCGATAATTTTTTTGCTTTGTTCCAAAGATTGGTTACGCATAAGTGTATCTCCGATAAAATCTTTTGTTTTCTTTATATAAATATTTAGTAAAGGGATAGGGGATTATTCGAAAATCCTATTAAAAATTCGGCGGAGTGGAAATCCATACGAATTTCGATTTTCCACGTCCTTTGTTTACGATATAATGCGGTTTGTTCGCCGTGTAATAAAACGCTTCGCCCTTTTTACAGATATGTTGCTTGTTGCCAAGTATTACGCCGATTTTTCCTTCCAAAACGTATCCGAATTCTTCCCCCTCGTGCGGAATATCGACGGCGGTGGAAACGTTTTCGCAAAGTTCCACCAAGACGGGCTCTATCATATTTTTTTGCGCGTTGGGAATTAGCCATTTCCACAACATTCCGTCCGCGTCCTTTTCAATAAATTCTTCTTTTGTAAAAACGACTTTTTCCGCCGTTTCTTCACGGAAAAATTCCGAAAGATTACTGCCAAGCGCCGATAAAATATCGGTAAGCGTAGCGATAGAAGGGCTGTTTAGGTTGTTTTCCAGTTGGGAAATATAACCTTTCGTCAGCTCGCATCTATCCGCAAGCTCTTCTTGCGTTAAACCCAGTTGATTACGCATTTGTTTTATTTTTTTGCCTAAATCCATAAATCTTTCTCCAAAACGGACTTTTTCGTTGTAAAAGTTTAGTATTTGTAAACTTTTTACTTTGTAAAAACAATCTTGAAAGTCGGTTTGTTAATAATAAACGAAAAGTTTAGCAAAAATAAACTTAACGACTTATTCATTATAAAAAAAACGTAGAATAATGTCAATCGTTTGTAATATATTTTATCGTATTTTTTTATAAAAAAATAAAAAATCCCGCCTATCGCCTTATTGGGCGGAACGCGCGCGGGAAATAGGGGGAAAGTGAAAAAAATTAAAATCACGAAAAAAGGGGTCTACCGATTGGCAGACCCTCATATTTTAATAATATGATAAGTATAAGACTTAATTCAAAGCGGCAAGTTTTTTTGCAAGCTTTGCTTTTCTGTTGTTAGCGTTGTTTTTATGAATAACGCCTTTCGTAACGGCTCCGTCAATAGCGGAAACGGTTGCGGGGAAAAGCTTGGTTGCTTCTTCCTTGTTGCCTGCGTTGACTGCTTCAAGGAATTTCTTGATTTGCGTTTTCAACGCGGATTTAATCGCTTTGTTTTGCATCGTCTTCTTTTCAATTACCAAAACTCTTTTTTTAGCGGATTTAATATTAGGCATAATGTTCTCCTTGTACTTCCGATTTTTTTCTTGCATCAAT
Source organism: Candidatus Scatosoma sp. (assembly GCA_045577595.1). Lineage (GTDB taxonomy): Bacteria > Bacillota > Clostridia > Christensenellales > Borkfalkiaceae > Scatosoma. The sequence continues at coordinate 4,273 of JAZNIR010000007.1, read as the reverse complement.
TTAATTGCGTAGACTATTTTAACATAATTTCTTTGGATTGTAAACTGTTTTTTAGGGTGAAAACGGGAAAAAGAGTAAAAAAATAAAAAATTTTTCAAAAAAGGGGTTGTAATGGCTGTTTTAAAGGGTGGCGTAGCGTTTTTCGACAGCGGAATCGGCGGATTAACCGTTTTAAACGAGTGTAAAAAAATAATGCCAAACGAAGTATTTTATTATTACGGCGACAATCGGCACGCGCCGTACGGTAACCGTTCCAAACAGGAAATCGAACGTTTCGTGTTACGTGCATTTAAAATGTTCGCGCGCCTACGCGTACGCGCGATGGTGCTTGCTTGCAATACGGCAACCGCCGTTTGCGTGGAAAATTTGCGAAAAAGATACGCTATTCCGATTATCGGCGCCGAACCCGCCGTTTATCCCGCTTGTAAAAGGGGCGGGGAAATTTTTGTTTTGTCCACGAGCGCCACCTTTTCCAGCGCGCGTTTTAAAAAGCTTTGCGCGCGCGCAAACCAACGTTTCCCCAATGCAAAAATCCGTCCGTTTGCTTGTCCTGATTTGGCGGGAGAAATCGAAAAACGAATTTTTGAAAAAGACTACGATTATACGCACCTTTTTCCAAAAGGAAAACCGCAAGGTGTGGTGCTTGGGTGTACGCATTACGTCTATATTAAAAAGCAAGTGGAAAAATTTTACAACTGCCCCGTTTACGACGGGAACGAAGGCATTGCAAACCGATTAAAAACCGTTCTTTTTGAAAAAAGTAGGGACGGGCAACCACTTTTAACCTATACTTCTGCCACGAATAACCCGTATTCGCAAAATATCGAAAAAAATAAGGTTGAAAATAGCGGAAATCCTTTAAACAAAAGGCGTGCAAGCAATACGCCGATTTACTTTCTCGGACGGTGTAAAAAAGCCAATAAACGAACGTTTGAACAAATGTTCGCGAAATAAGCCGTTTTTCAAGTTAAAAGTGGTTGTAAAAACCAATTTTTTGAAAAAAATTTGAAAAATTTTCTAAAATTTATTGACAAGGGGTTAAAAGTGGTTGTATAATAATATCAACGATAATTATTTAAAGTAAAGGAGGTATAAACGAACGTGTTTAAAGGCGTTTTCGAACATCAATTAGACGATAAAAATCGTTTACGCATACCTTCTCGCTTTAAAAAAGAACTGACGGGGGAACACGGCGAAAAAACGTACAGTTTCTTTCGTGGTATGAACCGTTGTATTTGCGTAATGGCGGACGATTTGTTGGACGACACGATAAGCAGTTTATCGGAAGAAGGCATTTCCGAATCCAATCAAGCGTCAATGCTCTTTTTCGGAAGTATCTTTTCCGCCGAAGAAGACGGACAAGGCAGAGTGGTGTTGCCTGCGTCTTTAAAGAAAATGGCGGGTATTAAGAAAGATATCGTAACGCTCGGCAGAGGCAAGCGTTTAGAAATTTGGGCGGCTGAAAGATATTACGAATATTTAGAAGGTGTCGATTACGACGAAGAATTAAAGAAATTGGGGATTTAACGAAAGGAAATGTTGGAATTTTCACACAAGCCGGTAATGTTGGAAGAATGTATGCAAGCTCTTGCGTTAAAAGACGGGGGCGTTTACTTCGACGGCACGGTTGGCGGTGGTGGACATTCTTACGAAATACTCAAACGCACCGCGCCAAGCGGTACATTGATTGCCACCGATTTAGACGACGAGGCAATCCAAGCGGCGACAAACCGTCTTGCACCGTTTGAAAACCGTTTCCAAATCCATAAATCCAATTATAAAGATTTTGAAAGGGTGCTTGCAAAAGCGGGCGTGGACAAGCTGGACGGAGCTTTGTTAGATTTTGGGATATCTTCTCATCAAATCGACGACGCCGAACGGGGTTTTAGTTACAAAGACGCCAACGCGCCGTTGGATATGCGAATGGACCAAAGCGCGCCGTTGACGGCGGAAATGATATTAAACGGTTATTCGGAAGAAAAACTCGTTTACCTATTAAAAACGTACGGCGAAGAAACGTTTGCAAAGCAAATTGCGCGAAACGTCGTAAAATACAGAGAAAACAAACCTTTAAAAACTTCGGGCGAGTTTTGTGAAATTATACGAAATAGCATACCCGCCAAATTCCGTTTCGGAGCGCCGTGCGAAAGAAAGAGCTTTCAAGCGTTACGAATCGAAGTAAACGGAGAATTAAGCGGTTTATCCGAGTTGGTGTACACGTTAACCCGTCGTTTGAAAAAGGGCGGAAGAATTGCAATTTTAACCTTTCACTCGTTGGAAGACAGGATTGTAAAAGAAGCGTTTAAAGATATGGAAAATCCGTGCACGTGTCCGAGTAATTTCCCCATATGCGTATGCGGAAAGAAAGCGGAAATAAAGGTAATCAATAAAAAGCCGATTACGGCAAGCGAAGAAGAATTAAAAGAAAATTCCAGAAGCAAATGCGCGAAATTGCGCGTTGCGGAAAAGTTATAAATCAAGATAAGTAAGGGAAAAACGGGAAAGAAAAACGGAGGAACAAGCAGATGGCAACGTTATTGGAAAACCAAGTAGTACGTACGAGCGTGGAAAAAGAAGCGGAATTACATAACGCACAAATTAAAGAGCGTTATCGCCGTTTACAAGACGCGGAAGCCGACCAATTTGCCGAAACGGAAACGGTTACGACAAACGACGCAACCGATTTTATCACGCGCGCTTTCGTTGCGTCGCCTACTGCGCCCGTACAAGAACAAGTTCCCGAAGTTACCGAATACGTACGCGAACGGATAGATTCGCCCGTATTTACGACGGAAAAATTCGAAAGATTGCAAAATAACGCGACGGCTGTAAACGCTATGCCCGTGCAATTTCCCGTGCAAACGGTTGCGCCCGTAGCGGTGAGCAATCAAGAAACGCAATATTCGCTCACCCGTTTGGCGAAAACGGTGATGGCGGCGTTTGCGGCGGTGGTTGTATTGATGTTGACGTTGATTTGCGTAAACACCAACTTAATCAATCAAAAATCCTATTATTTGCGTTCGTTGGAAGCGCAAAAACAAGAGCTCGTGGAAACGTACTCGGAAATTCAAGCGCGTCTTGAACGGGCAACGTCCGACGAGGCCATTGAAGAATGGGCGCAAGCAAATGGTATGATTCGCGGAGAATAATAATAGAATAATACCAAAGAACTTTTCGAGGTAACTATTATTAAAAAACAACATTACGATTATTCAATATCCGTTTTACGAAAGAGGTTATTAGCCGTTACGTTGGCAATAACCTTTCTTTTTTGCTTTCTTTTTTTTCGCTTTTTTTACGTGCAAGTGATATGGCAAGAAGAATTAAATTATCGCGCGTTAGACCAATGGACGCGGGAATTGCCAATCGTTGCCCGTCGTGGTGTGATTACCGATAGAAACGGCGTCGTACTTGCCGACAACAACACCGCCTATACGGTGTACGCCCGCGCAAACGCTATGGAAGATAAGGGGCAAGCGTCCTTATTGCTTGCCGACGCGCTGGGCGTAGATAAAACGGAATTGTACGAAAAATTAACGAAGAAAAAAGTGTCTGAAATCACCGTAGCGAAAAAAATAGATAAAGAAAAAATCAATTTGCTTTCTAAGCAAAACGTAGCGGGGGTGTATTATTCGCGGGATAATATCCGCTTTTATCCGAAATCTTCCGCGCTTTGTCAAGTGCTGGGATTTACGTCCGCCGACAACGTGGGTACGACGGGTTTGGAAAAATATTACGACGAATATTTATCGGGAAAAAACGGCGAACTACTTTATGAGACGGATTTGGTTGGGATTGACATAAAGGGGAGCGTCGCCACCTATTTACCCGCCGAAAACGGTTGTTCGCTTGCATTAACGGTGGATTACGGTATACAGGAAGTCGTGGAAAGCGCGTTGGAAAAGGTGGTTACAGAGTATTCGCCGACGTCGGCGGAATGTATCGTGTTAGACGTAAATAACTTTGAAATTTTAGCGCTTGCAAACTATCCGTCCTACGATTTAAACGCCGTACCCCGCGACGATATGGAAACGCTTAATCAGCTTTCCCGCAATCGGTTGGTGTGCGATATATACGAACCGGGCTCGACGTTTAAAGTCATTACGTCGGCAATCAATATAGAAGAATACAATCGCGGAAATAAAAAAGCCTTTTCCACCAATTACGTATTTCCCAGTTCTCGTACGCGGGCGGTGGACGGCACGACGGTAAAGTGTTGGAGCAATCACGCCAACAAGTCGGATCGTAGCCATGTCGTTCTGTGAGCCAAGGA
>JAZNIR010000006.1:0-7608 GCA_045577595.1 Candidatus Scatosoma sp. | reverse complement strand
CCGACTTGGTGGCGTATCCGTTGCTATCGGTGAACTTGCAGACGGCTTGAATATCGACTTGGATAAAGTGCCTAAAAAATACGACGGTTTAAACGGCACGGAACTTGCTATTTCCGAATCGCAAGAACGTATGGCAGTCGTCGTTGATAAAGCGGACGTAGATGCGTTTATTGCGCTTGCAGCGGAAGAAAACTTGTCGGCAACGCCCGTTGCAGTGGTTACGGATACGGGCAGAATGAAAATGTATTTAAAGGGCAAGGCTATCGTGGATATTTCCCGCGAATTCTTAAACACCAACGGCGTGAAACAAGAAGCCAACGTGGAAATCGACGATAAGAAAACGACGTGGTTCGATAAGAAAACGGACGTGGATTTCGTAGCTATGACGAAACAAGCTATGTCCGATTTAAACGTTTGCGCGAAGAAAGGATTGTCGGAAACGTTCGACTCGACGATTGGCGCAAGAACGGTGTTTATGCCTTGGGGCGGTAAAACGCAACGTACGCCCGCAATCGCTATGGCGGCAAAAATTTGCGGTGGCGAAACGGACGTTTGCACCGTTTCCGCATACGGTTATTCCCCGTACTTAATGGAATCCAGCCCGTTCGTGGGGGCTATGTATTCGATTATCGGCTCGGTGTCGAAAGTGGTGGCGACGGGTGCGAAATACAGCGATATCCGTTTGACGTTGCAAGAATTTTTCCAAAGAATGACGGGCGAAGCCAAAGTGTGGGGCGTTCCCGCGTCCGCTTTGCTCGGCGCAGTGTACGCGCAAATGGGCTTGGGGCTTGGCGCGATTGGCGGTAAAGACAGTATGAGCGGTACGTTCGAGAACATTCACGTTCCGCCCACCTTGATTTCCTTTGCGCTTGCGCCCGCAAAAGCAAGCAAACTTATCACCAACGTTTTAAAGGGCGGGGAAACGCTCTATCACCTTCCCGTACCCAAAGACGAAAACGCAACCCCCGATTTTGAAGGCTTGAAAAAGCTTTACGAAACGGTGTTTGCTAATATCGAAAAGGGCAATATTACGTTTGCAACCGTCGTGGAAAACTGCGGTGTAGGCGCTGCGGTTATCAAGTCGGCGCTTGGCAACAACGTAGGTGTAAACTTTGAAATTTCCGCAGACGAATTGTACAGCGAAGGCTACGGCGATTTGGTGATTGCAGTGAAAGATGCAAGCCTTTTGGATAGCGCCGTTTTCGCAAAACGAGTGGGGTATGTATGCGGTGACGCGTTTATTTGCGACAATGCGTGCGTGGCTCTCGACGATGCGGCGGACGAATATATGGGGGCGTTAAAAGGCGTATTTGCTATCGACGCGCCCGCCGACGGCGAAGCGAAAAACTGCGATTATACGGCTGGACAAAAATATACGAACATCGCAACGAAAGTGGCAAAACCCAAAGTATTTATTCCCGTATTCCCCGGCACGAACTGCGAACTTGATACGGCTCGGAAATTTATTCTTGCGGGCGCGGACGTGCAAACGGTGGTTGTTCGCAACCGCTCGGCGCAAGATATTGAAGAAAGTGTAGCGGAAATCGTAAAAGCGATTAAAAATGCAAATATCGTAGCGTTCCCCGGCGGTTTCTCGGGTGGGGACGAACCGGACGGAAGCGGTAAATTTATTGCAACGACGTTCCGTAACCCGTATATCGCGGAACAGTTGGAAGAACTTTTAAACAATCGCGATGGTTTGGCGCTCGGTATTTGTAACGGTTTCCAAGCGCTTATCAAGCTTGGACTTGTGCCGTACGGACACGTAAAAGAAATGACGGCGGAATCGCCTACGCTTACGTTTAACAACATTTCCCGCCACGTTTCGACGATTGCGGATATTCGTGTAGCGTCCAATCTTTCGCCTTGGCTTTCCGCTTGTAAAGTAGGGGAAACGTATAAAGTGCCCGTTTCGCACGGTGAAGGCAAAATCGTTGCCCCGATTGCGGCGTTGGAAGAAATGCGTAAAAACGGACAAATCGCGACGCAATACGCCGATTTAAACGGTAACATTACGATGGAATCGCCGTTCAATCCCAACGGCTCGATGTGGGCAATCGAAGGGATTACGTCGCCCGACGGACGCGTGCTTGGTAAAATGGGACACAGCGAACGTATCGGCGAAAATCTTTACAAAAACGTGGAAGGCAATTTCGATATGAAGATTTTCGAAAGCGGTGTGAAGTACTTTAAGTAAGCTTGTTTGAATATCCGAAAAAACGGGTATAAAAAAATATAAATTAAATAAAAGGAGAAAATATTATGGCTAAAATTACGGCAGATACGTTAATAGCGGATTGCTTGCAAATCAACCCCAACGCGCCTGAAATTTTAATGGCGGCGGGTATGCACTGTTTCGGTTGTGCGATGGCGCACGGTGAATCGGTTGCGGAAGCGGTAGCCGTTCACGGCGAAGACCTTGACGCTTTGCTTGCAAAGCTTAACGAAGGGTTGGAAGACTAAATAAACCGAATAAAAACACGACACCGATTACACGTCGGCGTCGTGTTTTTTCTTTATGCAAAAATAAATCCGTACGGGAGCTTTCGTTACGCGCAAAGAAAACGCAAGCGTTTTCCGAACCCGATGGGTTCTTCACCATTCCCGTACGGGTATCTCCGATACTCCGCAAGCGGAGACCTCTCGGAGAGCTTCGCCGTTTCCAACGGCTCGCACGAACCCAATGGGTTCGTCGTGCTTCCCGTACGCTTTCACACAAAACGAAAAGACAGGACTTTTTCCTGTCTTTTTCGTTGGTGAAGCCTTTGATGTTAAAGACGAACTTTCGATTTCCTCAAAAGTTACGGTTTTTGATTTATTTTTGTAGTTAAACGTTATAACGTATCTATCGTCGTAAAGGTAAATTGAATTGTATATGAAGTTTTAGACCGCAAGAGGCGGTAAAAAAGCGGTGGGGATTAATTTCCTCACCGCTTTTTTTTAATTGTTTTGCATCTTTTTTAAATTTGAAATAAAAATATTTATTTCTTTATCAAAAGATATGCTATTTATAACTTTCCCTAAATTCAAGAAATTCTTATGAGTGTTTTCATCTCTTAAAATAGTTTGAGAGATAATTCCGACAAAAAATAATCTATTGCCTATAGAAATACCATTTGAGGTTGGATATGCTCCTTGATTAAAAATAAAAACAGGACTACCACTAGAGCCAGGGAAAACGCCTGCATCAACTAAAAAAACATCTTCACCCTTAAATTTATTCCATATGGGAGTAGCAGTAATTCCTTGTCTAATTAAAGGAGTTTTATTTTCATTATCATACAAACCACTAGGATATCCTATAAAAGTTATATCTTCTATTGCACCAAAATCATCTCTCTGCTCTAATGACGGTATCATTTTAGAGTCTACACTTCTATAAAAAATCTCAACATTTCTATTTTGCAAATTATTTAATGTTGATGCTAATGGGATTGCAATTAAATCCAAAGAGCCCAATTTATTACTATTTACAATTGAATTATCAAATTGAATTTTAATTGTTTTTTTTGTTGGCAACCCTTTCTCGCCGATATGAAATTCTATAAACCCTGCAATAGCATCTTCTAAAACATGATAATTAGTTATAAGCAAAGGAATTGAAGCATTATCTGTTTCTTGTATAGAAAAAATAAAACCCGTCCCTGAAGATATTTGGTGGTCTTTCTTCTCGGCATAAATTGGAACAGTAGTATAAAGCAATTGAGTACTAATATCGTTAATGTTCATTTGATGTATCTCCTTCTTGATTTATTTCTTCTAAATATTCTTCAATTTTTTCAACTAATGAATTTATATTATCGCTATCTTCTTTTTTTAGTAAAAAATAGGCAACTAAACACCCCACGCCTATTATGGGACATATTGAATAAAAAATAATACTTAACCATTTAAATTCGTATGCAATTTGAGAGATTAACGCACTAAAAAAAGCACCTAAAAATAATGTAGAAAGCCCCAACAATAATTCTGCTAATGAAAAATTCTTCTTTCTTGCTTTTTGACAGGTCTTTTTTATTTTATTTACAGTATTTACATCAATCAAAGCCTTATTCGTAGGTTTTGGTGGAATTACTGTAAAAGTCTGATTCATTTGAAAATCTGAATTATGACTTGGGGTTATTAGATTTTCTGCATCCTCTTCTATTGTATTAGATGTAATAGATAAAATTTCTTGTTCGTCCACTAATATTTACCTCCAACTTCGCATATTATAACATAAAAAAACAAAAAACTCAATTATATCTATATATAAACAAAAAATAGACGCTCTCAAACTATGAAAGTACCTATTTTGATTGGTTTCGCTTACCTTTTTAACTTAAAAACAAAGGCGAACCCGTCTCCTAAAGGAAACGGGTTCGTCTTTACTTTGTTTGGTGACCCGTACGGGACTCGAACCCATGTTATCACCGTGAGAGGGTGGTGTCTTAACCGCTTGACCAACGGGCCGTTTGTATTGTTCTGTTACGGAAAACGAAAATCTGATTTTAATAAAAAATCTTCGTTTAACTGCTTATGTAGTATAGCATATTTTTAAGGGAATATCAACTGTTTTTAAGGAATAAAAAATATTTTTTTCAATTAAACCCGTCTGCCGTAAACGTTAAAAAATCAACGAAAGAAATATCCTACGAATTCATTATGTGATTATTGGTTACTGAAAAGCGCGTTTACGTTGAATAACTTGTTTAACGTGGTATGGCACGCCGTCTAATATACGGTAGGCGGATTTTATAAACAACACGGGGACGTTTATCCGTCGCAAAACGACGAGAAATAAAAAAAATCAGTTTGTTGGAAAAATTCTTTCGCTCAACGCTTGCCTAAATAAAATCGTATGTGGTATAATAATAAAAACGAAAAATTCGGACAAACTTTTTCTTAAAAAAGAGGCATAAAAATGAGCATTCGTATAGGTATTTACGGATATGGAAATTTAGGACGGGGCGTAGAATCTGCAATCCTGCAAAATCCCGATATGGTGGGGGTGGGCGTATTCACTCGTCGCAACCCTGCTACCGTCAAAACACAAACGGGCTTGCCCGTATATCACGTGGACGACGTGAAAAATATGACGGATAAAATCGACGTTATGATTATTTGCGGGGGTAGCGCATCCGATTTGCCCACGCAAACGCCTGCATTGGCGGAATATTTTAACGTTATCGACAGTTTCGATACGCACGCGAAAGTGTTAAGCCATCTTAAAAACGTGGACGAAGTAGCGAAAAAGTCGCAAAAGACGGCGATTATTTCCGTCGGTTGGGACCCTGGTATGTTCTCGCTGGCGCGTTTATACGCGGGGTGCGTTTTGGTGGACGGGAAAGATTACACCTTTTGGGGCAAAGGCGTCAGTCAAGGCCATTCGGACGCAATTAGACGGGTAGCGGGCGTTGCAGACGGCAAACAGTACACGATACCCGTAGAAAGCGCGTTACAAGCGGTACGCGCGGGCGAAACGCCCGATTTAACCGTTCGGCAAAAACATAGACGGGAATGTTACGTCGTGGCGAAAGAGAACGCCGACAAGGCGCAAATCGAACGGGATATTAAAAATATGCCCAACTATTTCGACGAATACGATACGACGGTGTATTTCGTTTCGCAAGAAGAACTAAACGAAAAACACGGCGGTATTCCGCACGGGGGATTCGTTATCCGTAGCGGTAAAACGGGCTTAAACAAGCAAAATACACACGTAATCGAATATAATTTAAAACTCGATTCGAATCCCGAATTTACGGCGTCCGTGCTGGTGGCGTACGCGCGCGCGGCGTATAAATTGAATAAGGAAGGCAACGTCGGTTGTAAAACGGTGTTCGACGTACCGCCCGCTTATTTGACGGCGGTAACTCGCGAAGAAATTATCGGCAAATTACTTTAATAAATCATACGGAACGCGTTAGATGAAACGGCGCGTTCTTTTTTTTGCGCTTTTTTAGGGGGCGTTGCTTTTGAAAGGGTAGTTTTAATAAAAAGGCAATCAACACCACGAGTAACGCAAATAAAATCAGCCAATAAAAAACGCCCATAACAAACGGCGGAGTGGAAGAAAAACCGAAAAAGCCGACGGGCGAGCGGTAGTTTATAAAGAAATAGGGATATTCCACGCCCCGCCCGAAATCGACGTGTAGCGCTACGAGAAAAACGGTGCAAACCAGATAGGAAAGGGCGGGCAACGCGCAAAGAAAAGCGTTTTTTGTGGTAAGAGCGGGGCGATACGGGTCGACAAAGTAATCCATAAGAGCCAACGTGGGGGTAACGACGTGCGTAAAAAGATTGCAAACCGTCCACGCGCGATAGCTTTCGTCCGAAAAGGGAGCAAGCAACGCGCAAAAAACCAACGCCGTAACGAGAATACAAACGGTGAAAACGTATTTTAGAAGATACAGCGGGCGTTTCCATTCGTCGTTTTTATGGCGAAAGAGCGGGAATAGTGCAAGCAAAAGAAAGATAAATCCCAGCCAAATATTCGATTGCGCGGTGAAATATAAAAGGCGGGCGCTCCAATGTGAATAACCGTCTTTTTGCGCGGTAAAAAGGCTTAAAATTACGCCTCCGAACGCGGAAAGCGTAACCAACCATTTTAAAAAGTAAGAAATTTTATCAGTAGCAGTTCGCATACGCGAAGTATGCGCAAAAACGGACGGCGTTATGCCGTCCGTTTGTCGTTAAAGCCAATCGTTTTTGTTCGCTCGCGCGCACCGCTGATAATTCAGAGTTCAAGCGTTACTTAGCTCCACGCAAAAAAAAGGACGGCAATAACCGCTCTTCCCATAGGGATTTTTTGCGGTAGGTGCTGTCTTTGAAGAGTCAGGCGTGGCGTGTTGCCACACCTTTTCTCATTCTATTTAGTTTTCTTCTCTTAAATGTGCATCGAAGTCAGGTAAATCTATGGCTTCGACAAAGTTATATATAATTTCTATTGTGTGAACGTAACGTCCATCAACCTTTACTTTTTCGTGAATAATAACCTTGTCCACGAAAGCTCGTAAGATTTCAGGTGTTATCTCGTCAAAATCACTATATTTTTTAACAATAGCCATAAACCTATTTATGTTGTCATATTGGGTTTTGGCTTTTTCTATTTCTGCCTTTAAGTAATTGAGCCTTTCGGTCAACGCCTTTTGTTCGGCTTCATAGTTATCGCTCATTTTCATATAGCGTTCTTCGGAGATTTTTCCTCCAACCTTATCCTCATAAAGGTTTTGAATAATTTTATCAAGTGCTTTTATGCGCTTTTCTGCTTGCTCTTTACCGTCTATATACGCTTCTAACTCACGTTTGCTTTTGGCTTTCGCTCGCTCTTTTAGAATACTCATAAATTCTTGCTTGTTTTCAGTCGCAAACTTAATAGTATATTGTATGTCGTTTTTTATAAGAGCCATAGCGGCGTGCGCCGTTATTTGGTGCGAAGTACAATATTTCTTCTTTTTCTTGCGATAGGTAGAACAATTAAAGTATTCTGCTTGTTTTACCGTAGTACAACGGCAAAGATACATTTTTTCTCCGCAGTCGGCGCAATAGAGCATTCCTGATAGGATATTCATTTCTCCCATTTCAGTAGGTCTCCTTCGTCCATCTCGGATACTTTGGACAGTATCA
>JAZNIR010000005.1:0-2969 GCA_045577595.1 Candidatus Scatosoma sp. | reverse complement strand
TATTCGCGAAAAGGAATTTGCGCCTATTAAAAACAAGACGGGCGTGGACAGCGTAGAAAGCGCGAGAGAGCTTTTGAAATTAAACGGAGTGGAATTGTAATGGCAACCGAATTGGAAGGGAACGAAACGTTACAGCGTTTTATCGCGTTGCTTTGTAAGCTCAATCACGAATCGAAAGATTTTTTAACGACGGGCGACACGGCGCTTTTACAAAAGATGAACGACACCGTCGAAGAGATGTACGCCATTCAACAACGTGGGGAAGAAGACGCCTACACGGCAATCGAAGAAGACGCGCAAATCATTTATAAAAATTTTAACGCGGCGGTTACGATGCTGAAAAGTTGCGAAAAGGATACGCCTGATAAAACGACGAGCGAAGCGGTGCGCATTTTCGTACGCAATATTTTCGACGCAAACGTACGTATCGTGCTTGCCTACGGTTTGGCGTAAAATATTTTCCATAAAAACAAAAGAATTGGGTTGTTTGGCTCAATTCTTTTTTCTACCCTAAAAAACCGTTACTTGAAAAATTTTCAAGCGACGAATGGATAAAAAAACAAAACAAAAATCCGTTTTTTGTGTTACAATGTAGGTAACGCATATGTATAACGCGTTCATTGCAAAAAAGGAGATTTTTATGAAACAAACCTTCGGTGCTTTTTTAAAGGAAAAAAGGCAAGAAAAAAAATTAACGCAAAAACAACTTGCGCATATACTGTTTGTATCCGAATCGGCGGTGAGCAAATGGGAAAAAGACGTGGCGCACCCCGATATCACGTTGCTTCCGAAACTTTCCGAAACGTTGGGTGTTTCCGAGCACGAGCTTATCACGGCAAGCATAGACAACCAATCGCGCGAAGAAAAGGCGCAAGCGAAAAAATGGCGGATTTTTTCAAAATCTTGGAGCTGTTTTTTCTATATTGCGTACGTCGTGGCGCTAATTCCGTGCTTTATTTGTAATTTAGCGATAGATAAAACGCTCTCGTGGTTTTGGATTGTCGTATCCGCGCTGTTGCTTTCGTTCACCTTTACGAATTTGCCTAAACTTATTAAAAAAGACAAATTGATTTGGTTGCCACTTTGTACGTTTTTGGCTTTGTGTCTTTTGTTGGGTGTTTGCGCGATTTACAGCAAAGGGAATTGGTTTTTGATTGCGACGTTTCCCGTGCTGTTTGGCTTGACGATTATCTTCGCGCCGATTTATATATCGAAATACGCCGTTTTTTCGAAAATCAAAAAATACGCCGATTTCATCTCTTTGGGTGTCGATTTTATAATGCTGAATATATTGCTTATTATTGCGGACGTGTACGCCGTTCAAAACGGGTATGCCGTCCGTCATTGGTATTTTTCAATCGGATTACCGATAGCGTTGAGCGTATATTTGATTTTGAATGTATTGGTGAGCGTTCGGCTTTTGAAAATAAACAGATTTTTTAAAACGAGCGTGGTATTATCGCTTATCGCTTTTTTCACCTATATTTTGCCGTTGGCAATCAAGGTGGAAAATCTGAAATTGCAAAAAGAAATCAATCAAATAAATATTTTTAAGGCAGATTTTTCTAATTGGAAAGTGGACGTTTCGCTGGAAAATAACGTGCACTGTATCGTTTTTTTAACGCTGTTGTTTTTATCGCTCGTCTTTCTCGGCGTCGGATTGTTCCGCCGATATAAGAAAAAGAAATAAATGCTATAAGCCCCGCTTTATCGGCAAGGATAAAGCGGGGCTTAACCGATTAAAAAATGTTTTCCATACGGAAGGTGTACGACTCGGGAACGTTTTCGCTCATACCGAGTAGCACTTCGAGTTTGGGAATGGTGCTGGTGTAATCTTTTACGTACAAACAACCCACCGCGTCGTACAGCTGATAATCGACTTCTTGAATTGCCGTATGCGGAATCCAAATATGCAACGTTTTTTTCTTTTCTTCCCACAGCGCTTGCACCGCCGTTCCGTCTTCGTAAGTAGCTACGCCCGCTTCCGTTTTATCGTAAAGGGCAATCAGCGCTTCCCGAAACAGCCGAAAGGTTTTTTGTACGGTGTAATTTTCGTAAACGCCTACGGCGAAAATCAAAGCGCCCGTAATAAAAATGCTTATAATCGTTTTTATCATAATTTACTTCACCACGCTTGTTTTTCCCAATTTAACGAAAATACGCGGTATTTTTCTCCTTTTTTTTGCAAGTACACTTTTCCGTATCCGTCCACCGTCATCACCAAAACTTTCTTTTCGTTTTGAAAGCCGTGTTTTTGTAAAACTTTTAAAAAATATTCCTTGTCCCTGCCCGTCATTTGTAAATTTTTTTTATCGAATTTACCTTCGTCGATAAGCATTAAAGGCAAGCTGGGTTGTAAATTTTCGTAATCTTTTTTCGGCAAAGCGGAAAAATTCCCGCCCGCTTCGTAAAGAGCGTATTCCACTGCGTCCAACGAAAAAAATCCCGCGCCTCGTAAGCTTTCAATCAAATCGGAAACGTCCAAACAGTTTTGCTTTAACGCTTTGTCGTTTACGCCGTTTCTATCCAAAACGATACTCGGCGAACCGCTGAATATCATTTTCGCGCCTTTGATGCCAAGGTCGGCAAGGCAAACGATTTGGTGTAAAAAGTAAATGGTTAAAATAGCGATAATGCCGTATAATAAAGGAATCGACGGGTCGCTCATAGGGATACAAGCGATTTCGGCGATAATCAGCGTTATGACGAGTTCGTAAGGTTGCATTTCGCCGATTTGCCGTTTCCCCATAAGGCGCATTACGATTAAAAGGGTGATAAATATAATCACCGTACGGATAAAAATAAGCGACATACCATTATTTTGCGAAAACGAATAAAAAATATGTGTAAAAAAAGGACGAAAGCCTTTGAAACGCTTGCGTTTTTTGTCGAAAAGGGAAGTCGGATCGTAGCCATGTCGTTCTGTGAGCCAAGGAGTTGATTTATGACATTGTCTTCCTAAGACCGCT
>JAZNIR010000004.1:0-14414 GCA_045577595.1 Candidatus Scatosoma sp. | reverse complement strand
AGATCTGCCACCACACGTTTTCTCGCTTCGTAGCGATCTAACCCTTCGTATGCGCCCGCTTTCTCGTTCATTGAGCCGTCGTCGTTCATCACGCGAATGATGGGAAGACCGTGGCGAGCGCCCACTTCAAAGTCGTTAGGGTCGTGCGCGGGCGTGATCTTTACGCAACCCGTACCAAAGGCAGGATCGACGTATTCGTCCGCCACAACAGGGATTTGCCGACCGACAAGGGGCAACGTAAGCGTTTTGCCTACGAGATTTTTATATCTCTCGTCGTCGGGGTGTACCGCAACCGCCGTGTCGCCGAGCATAGTTTCAGGGCGTGTCGTCGCGACGATCACGTCTGCCGAACCGTCCGTTGCGGGGTAGCGCAAATGCCAGAAATGCCCGCCCTCTTCCGCGTATTCCACTTCTGCGTCGGAAAGCGCGGTTTTACAACAAGGACACCAGTTGATAATGCGGTTGCCTTGATAAATAAGCCCCTTTTCGTAAAGGTTGACGAACACTTCGCGCACCGCTTTCGAACATTTTTCGTCCATCGTAAACGCTTGGCGCGACCAATCGCAGGAAGTACCCATTTTGCGTTGTTGCGTCATAATGCGGTTGCCGTACTGTTCTTTCCAAGCCCAAGCGCGTTTTAAAAAGCCTTCTCTACCCAAGTCGGCTTTGGTTAAACCGTCTTCTTTCATCTTTTCAACGATTTTTACTTCCGTAGCAATCGACGCGTGGTCGCATCCGGGTAACCAAAGCGCAGCGTACCCTTGCATACGTTTAAAACGGATAAGCGTATCTTGCATCGTAGCGTCCATCGCGTGCCCCATATGCAGTTGCCCCGTAATATTCGGGGGTGGCATCATAATCGTAAACGGCACTTTGTTTTTGTCGATTTCCGCGCGAAAATACCCCGATTGTTCCCAATCGGCGTAAATTCTGTCTTCAAATTCTTTCGGATTATACGTCTTTTGCATTTCCATAATCACAACCCCTCGTTGTCTTTTTTCCGTTCCCTAAAATTGCGTAGTGCATTTATTATAGTACTTTCTTAAACGATTGTCAATTATAAATGCCCGTGCATAAAATATATTATTCTAAATTTTTTTTCATCAGCGAGGATAAACAATGAAAAAAACAGCAAAATTTTTAAGCGCGGTTTGCGCCGCGTGTTTCACCTTTTTCCCAAACACCGCTTGTAAAGACAAGGACGACGGCGTGCTCCGTATCAGCGAAGTAACCCATTCGATTTTCTACGCGCCGATGTATCTTGCCGAGTCGCTGGGGTATTTTGAAGAAGAAAACATTCAAATCGAACTCACCAACGCAGGTGGCGCCGACAGCGTAATGTCCGCCGTGCTTTCGGGCGACGCGGATATCGGTTTTTGCGGACCGGAAGCGGGCTTGTACGTACTTATCGGCGGTTCGAGCGACGCCCCCACCGTGTTTGGGCAACTCACCAAACGGGACGGCTCGTTTCTCGTTTCCCGCGTACCCCAGCCCAATTTCCAATGGACGGATTTGCGCGGAAAAGAAATACTTGCAGGGCGTAAAGGCGGTGTGCCCGCTATGACGTTCGAATACGTTTTGAAAGGGTACGGCTTGTACGATAAAACCGACCTTACGTTGAACTACGACGTCGCTTTTAACTTGATGACGAGCGCATTTGAAGCGGGTACGGCGGATTATTGTACGATGTTCGACCCCGTCGCTTACGAATACGAAGCGGCTGGAAAAGGCTACGTAGTGGCGTCCGTTGGCGAAGCGTCGGGGGAAGTTCCCTATACTTGCTATTTAGCAAAAAGTTCGTGGCTTGACGGCAACCAACAAACGGCGGAAGGTTTTTTACGCGCCGTAACGAAAGCGGTGAAATATATCAACGAAACCGCGCCCGAAACGGTTGCGCCCTATCTCTCGTCCTATTTCGCAGGCGTATCGGAAGAAGCGATTGCCGCGTCCGTAAAACGTTATCGGGATATCGACGCTTGGCGTAGCGAACTCACGATGACGGAAGAAAGTTTCAACCGTTTGCAAGATATTATCGAAAACGCGGGTGAACTTACCCGTCGCGTACAAATGCACGAACTTGTCGACAATACGTTGGCAAACAAAGTATATCGGGAAGTTTACGAAACCGAATAAAAATAAAGAAATCAAAATCACCACACAAAAGGAATAAGCAAATGAAAGAAGTTTTACGCTTTGAAAACGTTTCTATGCGCTATTACAGCAAGCAAGGGGAAACGGTGGCGGTGGAAAACTTGGATTTTTCCGTAAATCAGGGAGAATTCGTGGCGATTATCGGCCCTTCCGGTTGCGGAAAAACCACACTCCTTTCTCTGTCGGCGGGATTACTCTCGCCGACGGGCGGTAAGGTGAAAACCAACGGTTGTTCGTTTGGTTATATGTTGCAAAAAGACGAACTGTTCGCTTGGCGCACGATTGAAAAGAACATATTTTTACCGTTGGAAATCAAACGCACCAACACCGCGCAAAACCGCGCCCGCGCACTTGCGCTCGCCGAGAAATACGGCTTGAAACAATTTTTAAAAAACTACCCGTCCTCCCTTTCGGGCGGTATGCGACAACGCGCCGCCTTGATACGCACACTCTCCGTCAACCCCGACGTGTTATTGCTTGACGAGCCGTTTTCCGCGCTCGATTATCAAACGCGACTGTCGGTGTGTAACGACGTGTATAAAATTATCCGTAGCGAACAAAAAACGGCGCTTTTGATTACGCACGATATCAGCGAAGCGATTTCGGTTGCCGACAGAATTTTCGTCTTATCCCGTCGCCCCGCCACCGTCATAGCGTCGCACACGCTCGATTTTTCCGAAAACGAGCCACTCAAACGCAGAGAAAACCCCGAATTCGGCAAATGGTTTGAATTACTTTGGAAGGAGCTTAACGTATGAAAAACGAACGGACGATTTCAAAAGAATATCTCGACTACTTACGTGGCGTACGCCGAAAAAACATATTTATCCTTTTCGCCCGTTTCGCCATACTCTTTCTCTTTATCGGACTTTGGGAACTGTCCGCAAAAATGCAGTGGATTGACCCGTTTATCACAAGTTCCCCCTCCCGTATCGCAAAAACGATTAAAGATTTATATAAAGACGGCTCGCTGTTTTTACACGTAAAAACGACGTTATCCGAAACGTTGACCGGCTTTTTTATTGCCGTCGTTATCGGCTACGCCACCGCCCTTGCCCTTTGGTGGAGCGAATCGTTACGGCGCATTTTAGAACCCTATCTCGTCGTGCTCAACGCGTTGCCGAAAATCGCGCTCGGTCCGCTGATTATTATTTGGTGCGGTACGGGCAGTGAAGCGATTGTTTTTATGACCGTTTTAATCGGCTTAATCGTAGCGATAATGAATATGTTAAACGGCTTTATGGCGACGGACAAAAACAAACTGTTGCTGTTAAAGTCGATGGGCGCAAGCAAACTGCAAACGCTGACGAAACTCGTCGTTCCGTCGTCGTTGCCCAACTTTATTTCTATGCTGAAAATCAACGTCGGTATGGCTTGGATAGGCTCGATTATGGGCGAATATATCGTTTCCCGAGCGGGCATAGGCTACTTAATCGTCTACGGCGGGCAAGTGTTTAAACTCGACCTTGTAATGAGCGCGGTGTTTATCCTTTGCGTACTCGCCGCCGCTATGTACGCCGTCGTAGCTTTGCTTGAAAAGCTTTTCGTCAAAAACGAACGTTAATATAAAAGAAAAAGGACGGTGTTAAAACCGTCCTTTTTAACGTTTGCAATATATTTTATTCCGCATCGGGATTATATTCCGCTATGTACGGCAAATTTCTAAAATACTCGCCACAATCCAAACCGTAACCGATAACGAAGAAATCGGGAATGGTGAAAAGCGCCATATCCGCTTTAAAGTCCACCAATCTTCTTTCGGGCTTATCCAATAGCGTAACCACTTTAATCGACAACGGATTACGCGCTTGCAACATTTTCACAATATCGTTAAGCGTGCGTCCCGTGTCGATAATGTCTTCCACGATAATCACGTGATAACCGCTTATATCTCTGTCAAGGTCCATCGTAATTTTTACAACGCCCGTAGAAACCGTTCCGCTGTAATAACTTTTCGCGCACATAAATCCGATTTCGCAAGGTACGGTAATTGCGCGACAAAGGTCCGCCATAAACACGAACGCGCCCTTTAAAATGCTTACGAGCAAAATCGGCTTGCCGTCGTACGACTCGCTGATTTGCTTACCAGCCTTTTGAATCGCTTCGTCTATTTCTTCTTTGGTAATGATAACGCGCTTAATTTTTTTCTCAAACTGCTCAATCGAAGTGATTTTATCCATTGTGCAACCCCTTTTCATTCGTATTACAAAAATTATAGCATATTATATTTAATTTTTCAAATATAATCGACGCATTGTTGAAAAAAAGATTATAAACTTTTTTATGAAGTTTACGTTTTGTTAAAAAACAAAAAAATCTGAAAATGAAACAATCCACTTTCAGATTTTTCCCCATTTCATATCCGTAGGATATTTCATAAATCTTATTATTTCACTTATGCCGTCTAGCATAAATTTCACCCAAAAGAGCCGTGATTTTGTATCTTTATGTTTAATGAAATATTGCAAGCAATATGAAATAATTTAAAAATTATGAAATTTTTGCTTTGCAAAAAATGAAATAAAATTTATGCCACCATATACGAAGTATATTTCATATCCGTAGGATATTTCATAATCTTATTATTTCACTTATGCCGTTAGGCATAAATTTCATTGAAAGGGCTACGATTTTGTATCTTTATGTTTAATGAAATATTGCAAGCAATATGAAATAATTTAAAAATTACGAAATTTTTGCTTTGCAAAAATGAAATAAAATTTATGCCACCATATACAAAGTATATTTCATATCCGTAGGATATTTCATAATCTTATTATTTCACTTATGCCGTTAGGCATAAATTTCATTGAAAGGGCTACGATTTTGTATCAAAATCGTAGCCCTTTCTTGGTCGAGGCGACGGGATTCGAACCCACGACCTTTGCGTCCCGAACGCAACGCGCTACCAACTGCGCTACGCCTCGATTTTTTCTTGTAAACTCTCTTCTTTCCCGAAGAAACGCATATATTATAGCAAATGAATTTTTAAAAGTCAACCCTTTTTATATCGAAACGGAAAGTATTTTTTAAAAAACTTCCACCCCTTTGCGTTTATTTTTTTTATGCTTGGTTATACTTTTTTCGGAGGTATCATTTATGACTTTTAATCCTTTTGAAGAAAAACCTAAAAAACCCGAAACGCTTTTTATGCGTTGGAAAGACATTTTCGTAAAACCGTACGATAAAAACGAAGTGAGTCCGTACACCCGCGTACGCTGTATTTTGATGAACGGTACGGAATACGAAGCCGTTTGGTGCAAACACCATTTCAACCGACATTATCCCGACAACGACGCGCGTCGCGCCGTAGCTCTTATCCGTCGTAGCGAACAGCAACAACAAAAGTTGATTTCCCTATTAAAACCGATTGACGAAAGCCTTTTGGAAACGACGATTGGTTACGAACAGTTAGCCGTAGATTTAACGGCTTTTCTCGCGCAACGCTCCACCGATAAAAACGTGAAAAAAGCGTTAGACTTCGCTTTATTAGAAGACTTCGACCATTTATACCGTTACGCGAATATGTTGGAAACGGATATGGGCATACACGCCGAACGGCTGGTAGGCGGTTACACGGAAATTATGCCCGGTCGCCCGACGATTGCCCACCACCGCCACCCTTGCGACACGGTGAGAAAATCTATCGACAATAAAAAAGCCGACCTTGTAACGAAGCTCGACGTAGGCATTATCACCGCCGCCGAACAACAAACGATGAACTATTATATGAATATCGCGCAATTTTACAAAACGCAACGGGGCAGAGAATTATACGCGGAAATCGCTATGGTGGAAGAAGACCACGTTACGCATTACGGCTCGCTTATCGACACAAAAGCGACGATTTTCGAAAATCTTTTAATGCACGAATACACCGAATGTTATTTGTATTATTCGATGTACCAAGACGAAAGCGACGAACGGGTGAAAAAAATTTGGGAGATGCTGTTAGAGCAAGAAATCGTCCACTTACACTCGGCAGTAAAACTTCTCAATCAATACGAAAGAAAATCTTGGGACGAAGTGATACAAGGCGGTGGCGCGTTCCCCGAGCTTTTAAAATTGCAAGAAAACAAAGCGTACGTGCGTGAAGTGCTTGCCAAAACGGTAACGCAAACGGGCGATATGGAAGGTTATACGGAAGTGAACAAATTACCCGCCGACGCCAACTTCTTTAAATATCAAAAGAAAGTAAACGCTACGCCCGAAAAAGAACGCGGACACACCGTCGTCGTCGAGCATATTCAAGCGTTTGATAAGGACTACCGTTTCCAAGAAAAAGAACACCCCGTAAAATGTTTACGCGCGCGCAACGAAGACAATTTCGACGTGGGCAGAATTCCGAAAACTTGTTGATTTTTAAATTTTAAGCAAAAACAGCGAACGCCTGCACGGCTTTCGCTGTTTTTTATTTTTTTATAAAATATTATTCGCGTCTTTATCTTTGTACGCGTCCGCTTGCGTCGCCACCCGCAAGATTTTGCACTTCTGCAACGGAAACCATATTATAGTCCCCTTCAATCGAATGTTTCAAACAGCTTGCAGCCACCGCAAACTCAATCGCCTTTTGCGCGTCGAAACCGTTAACAAGCGAATAAATCAATCCACCGCCAAAGCTGTCGCCACCGCCTACGCGGTCGACGATATGCATAGAATATTTCTTCGAGAAATACGCTTCGCCGTCCGTATAAAGCATACCCGACCAATCGTTGTCGTTTGCGCTCTTGCTTTCGCGCAACGTAATTGCTACGCCTTTGAAATTAAATCTGTCGGTAAGTTTTTTCGCAACGGAAATATAGCCGTTTCTATCCAATTTTCCGCCGTAAATATCCGTGTTGTCCGCTTCGATACCAAACACGTCTTTCGCGTCTTCTTCGTTGGCGATACAGTAATCAATATATTCGCAAAGCACGCTCATCACTTGTCCCGCTTTTTCTTTGCTCCAAAGCTTTTTACGGAAGTTCAAATCGCAAGAAATCGTGATGTTTTTTTCTTTCGCTTTTTTACAAGCTTCTACGCAAATTTCCGCCACGTCGTCCGAAAGAGCCGGCGTAATACCCGTAAAGTGGAACCATTCCACGCCGTCGAAAATAGCGTCCCAATCGAAATCCCCTTTCTTCGCCATAGCAATCGACGAATACGCGCGGTCGTAAATAACTTTGCTGGGGCGTTGGCTTGCGCCTTTTTCACAGTAATAAATCCCCACTCTATCGCCACCGCGAACGATTTTCGACGTGTCTACGCCAAATTTACGCAACGAATTTACCGCGCTTTGTCCGATTTCGTGCGCAGGAAGTTTGGACACGAACGCCACGTCCACGCCGTAATTTGCAAGCGACACCGCCACGTTTGCTTCCGCACCGCCGAACGTTGCTTCGTACTTTTCGTTTTGCACGAAACGCAAATAGTTTTCAGGTGCAAGTCTTAACATCAATTCGCCAAATGTGATTACCTTTTTCATTGTTTATATACCTCTTTTTTTATTTTTTTTATCAATCCCTTCTTTATTTCTTTTCGGTTTCCATTTTCGCAAGCGCGTCTTTTACGTAGAACGAACCGCCTACCGCGTAGATTTTTTCCCAAGCGAGATATTCGTCCAAATTACTGCTGTCTACCCCGCCCGTAGGAATAAATTTGATTTGCGGGAAAGGCCCTGCAAGCGCTTTCATTGCTTTCAAACCGCCGTACACGTTTGCGGGGAAGAATTTTACGATTTCGATGCCAAGTTCCAACGCTTGCATAATTTCCGTAGGCGTTACGCAACCGGGATAATACGGCACGCCACGAAGTTTGCAAATTTTCGCAACCGACACCGAAAGACCGGGCGAAACGATAAATTTCGCGCCTGCCGCAAGCGCTTTTTCGCATTGTTCGGCGTTGATAACCGTGCCCGCGCCGATATTCATATCGGGATAATTTTCCACTGCGTACGCAATCGCTTCCGCCGCGCAAGCCGTACGGAAGGTAATTTCCGCGCACATAATGCCGTCGTTTTTCAGCGCCGTTAAAATTTTGTCCGTTTCGGACAGTTCTTTAATCACCACTACGGGTATTTTTCTATCCATAATTATTCTCCTTATATTGCATTTTTATTAAAAACTGACACTTCAAGGCGCACGCAAGGGCGTCTTACGCACGCCGAATGAAGTTGTCGTTATCAAGCGGGAACTTGAAGGATATTTCCGCTGATAGCCTAATTGATTAAGTGCTTTCCGTTACGGCTTAAACCGCCCGAACACTTCGTTCACTTTTGCAAAGCTTGCAAAAGAACCTGCATAGCGTTTGATAATTTTCATCATTTCGCCAAGTTGCTTTTTGCGAATGATACAAACGAGCATATATTTTTCCGAATGCGAATACATACCTTGCACGCGGATTTCCGTAACGCCGTGTTTCAATTTTTCGATAAGTTCTTGCGAAAGTTCGTCTGGCTTATCCGTTACAATTTCGAATTTATAACCGTTCTTTATCCCTGACAAAGCGTAGTCTACCACGATGTTAGCAATAAACAAGTTTAAAAGGGTACAAATTACGGGCGTAATCTTCATTCCGTACACGAAAAAAGCAATCCCGACGACGCTTGCGTCCATACAAAAGGACACGTAGGCAATATTCGTAGCGGGGCGCGCTTTTTTAATCAGCGCGGAAATGGCGTACGTACCGCCACTTGCGCCGAAACGGCGGAGCATAAACGAAAAACCGATGCCCGAAATCACACCCGTTGCAATACAAGCGAACACGATTTCAAAATCTTCGCCGTTGTTTGCAAGGCTGTACGGCTTCCAATGCAACGCTTCAAAACCCACCGCCGAAAGCGATTGTACGGACATATATAAGATGAGTATAAATCCCAATCTACGATTCACGAAAATGCTGACGAGCACGAAAATAGGGATATTGAAAGCGAGCATAAGCACCGCCCACGACAAGCTTTCGCCGATAAAATTCCCCACGAAATGATAAGTGATGGTTGCCAAACCGCCTACGCCACCAGGCGCGAATCCGTTGCTGTTTTGGAAATAATAATATGCAAAACCCACAATGACACCCGCAAGAATCGCACATAAAATATCTCCAAACAGCTGTTTTACTTTTCCGTTCATATCTATTCCTTACACCCGTTTATTTCATTCTTAAATATTCGATTGCGTTATTATAACATACGTCTTGCACGACTTTGCCGACGAGTTTTTCGTCCGTCGTCATTTCACCGCGTTCCATCATACCGCCGAAATAGTTGCACAAAATTCTTCTGAAATAATGATGACGGGGATAGGAAAGAAGCGAACGACTGTCCGTAAGCATACCGACGAACGCGCCGATATGTCCCGTTGCCGTTAAATCTTCCAAATGTTTTTCCATTCCCACTTTGTTATCTAAAAACCACCAAGCGGGACCGTATTGCATCTTTCCCTTCGCTTCGTCGCTTTGGAAACAACCGATTAGCGTCATAATTTCCGAGTTCATCTTCGGATTGAGATTGAAAACGATGGTTTTAGGCAAGCTGTTTTCGTTGTTTAAACGGTCGAACAAACGCGACATATATTTAATAGAATTATCTTCCGCAATGCTGTCGTAACCCGTATCCAAGCCGAGTTTTTCCATCATCACGCCGTTGTTATTCCGCATTGCGCCCACGTGCAATTCGGTGGCGATATTGTATTTAGCGTACAATTTAAACAAGAAATAGGTGAAATATCCTTTGAAGATTTCGCTTTCTTCTTCCGTAACGCTTTCCCCTTTTCTGCGTGTCGCAAACACCTTTTCCGCGTCCGCTTTTTCACTGATTTTGTAAACGCTTTGAAGCGCCACGTCCGCCGCCGTCGTACCCACCGCTATAAACGCTTTTAACCGTTCTTCGATTTTTTCTTCCAATTCGTCAAGCGTGTTGATTTCCCCGAGCTTTGCGATAAACTCGTTGTATTTTTCCGCTTCGATATTCATAATCTTATCCGCGCGGAAAGCGGGGATTACTTTGAATTTATAATCCTTTTTCGCAATTTCCGTAAACGTGGATAAATCGTCGAAAATCTCGTTCGTCGTAAACAAATGCGTAACGTTCGACTGCTCAATCAGCTTTTGCGGGGTAATCCCGTTTAAACGGATATATTCGTTGCACCAATCCCAAATAAGCTCCGCGTTTTCTTCGTTGATTTCGATTTCGCAGTTGAAAAATTCTTTAAGTTCCACTTGCGACCAATGATACAAAGGATTGCCAAACGCCGTGCCAAGCACGCGACAATAGGTTACGAACTTTTCTTTATTGCTCGTCGATTTGCCCGTGATGTATTCTTCGTTTACCCCGTAATTTCTCATCAAACGCCATTTATAATGGTCGCCTGCAAGCCAAATTTCAAACACGTCGTTAAACGGTTTGTTTTCTAAAATTTGCTTTTCGGGCAAATGGCAGTGATAATCGAAAATCGGCATATCTTTGGCGTAGTTAAAATACAACTTTTCCGCCGTTTTATTCGTCAATAAAAAATTTTCTTTAATATAACTCATAACGTTACTCCCGTTTTATAAAATGCAATTTCCCGTACGTCTTCGCTCTTGCAAACGTACTCGCCGTTTGCCGTTTTTACAAGCAAATCAAACAGACCGACCGCATCCATACCGTACGCGTTAAAATCTATCCAATTATTTTTATGCGCCGAAATTCTGTCGTTCGTGCCAATTTTCATCGTCGGTACGAACGTCGAAAAAGGCGTTCCCCTACCCGTCGTAAACAAAACGATTTGACAACCGCTTGCCGCAAGCGCCGTCGCCGCGATTAAATCGTTTCCGGGTGCGTTCAACGTCGACACCCCTTTCTCTTTTACAAGTTCGCCGTAATCGAGTACGTCGACGATTTCGCTCGTTCCCGCTTTTTCGATACAACCCAGCGATTTTTCTTCCAACGTCGTAATCCCGCCTTTCTTGTTTCCAGGACTGGGATTTTCGTAAACGGGAAAGCCTTGTTTCGTATAATACGCCTTGAAATCTTCTATCATTTTTTTGTATTTTTCGAAAATTTCTTGCGTTTTACACTTATTCATCAGCAGTTGTTCCGCTCCGAACATTTCAGGCACTTCCGTCAAGATTGCGCTCCCGCCGAGCGACACCGTTTTATCGGTGATTTTTCCCACGAGCGGGTTTGCCGTCAACCCCGAATATCCGTCGCTACCACCGCATTTAAGACCGATACAAAGCTCGGAAAAATCCACTTCTTCGCGAGAATAGGTTTTCGCTTTTTCCGCAAACCGACGTAAAATCGCCATACCGTATTCGTGCTCGTCTTCCACGTCTTGGCAGTTGAAATATTCGATATTATCCCGATTATACGGCTTTAAATATTCCTTAATCCCGTCCATACCGTTGTTTTCGCAACCAAGCCCTACGAACAACACGAAACTTGCGTTGGGATTTAACGCGATGGCGCAAAGCAATTTTTTGATATTTTCGTTGTCTTCGCCAAGTTGCGAGCAACCGAACTGATGCGTAAGCGCGTACACGCCGTCGAGCGTGCCCGACACCAACGTTTGCGCTTCCTTTTGCAAACGCAAACATACGTTGTTGACGCACCCCACCGTAGGAATGATATAAATTTCGTTGCGCACACCCGCTCTGCCTTTGGCGCGTTTAAAACCTTGAAAGGTCGCTTTGCCCTTTTCGAATTTTACCGCGTTAAACGCGTACGTGTACGCCACGCTTTCGTCCAAATGCGATTTTACGTTGTGCGTGTGCACCCATGTTCCCGCTGGAATATCCACCGTCGCTTTACCGATAATTTCCCCGTACTTAATTACGTATTCGCCTTGTTTTATATCGCAAAGCGCGTATTTATGCCCTGCGGGAATATCGTCGTGTCCGTCCAACGAAACGCCGACGTTATCCTTTTCGTTGATAACTACTTTACGGCTCATATTAAACTAATTCCTTTTTTGATTTTTTCCACGTTTTCCGTTACTTTATCGTAAAAACCAACGTACTTGGTTAAATCTTCGCCCCAAATTTCTTCGTTTGCCATAAACGCGCCGATAGAGTTTTTATTTGCAAAATATTCCAAATACGGCAAATCGTCTTTCAATTCGATTTCGCGGTTTTTCAGTTGCACGAAATATCCGTTTTCTTTCTTTTGTACCCCAGCATACAACGCCATTAAATAGGAAAAACCAATCGTAAGATTTACGGGCAGTTTGCCGTTTGCCTTGTAATAATCTTTAAAGCTGGGCAACACCCGCGCACGCCATTTGGAAATGGAATTAAGGGCAATGCTCGTAAGTTGGTGATTGAGATACGGGTTTAAAAATCTGCTCTTAATACTTTCTGCAAACACCGTCGTTTCCGCAAGATTGTCCGAAACGAACGGATTGATTTCATTCGTCAACGTGCTTTCCACAAACGCGCAAAGCTTTTCGTCTTTCATACAGTCGTACACCGTTTCCGCGCCAAGCATCAAGCCCGTCGGCACGAGATTGGTATGGCTACCGTTGAGTACGCGCACCTTTCTCTTTTTATAATATTTAATATCGTTCGTGAGCACCACTTCGATATTGTGCACGCCGTCTTTGATATATTCTTGGATATTCCCTTTCTTTTCCACTGCCCAAAGCCCGAACGGTTCGCCAACGGATACGAGTTCGTCCTTTTCGCCGATAAGGTTTTCCAAATGCGCTTTCGTTTGTTCGTCGCGCGGATATCCCGAAACGATTCTGTCCACAAGCGTATTGCAATAGAAGTTTTGCGTGTCGTTCCATTCCTTAAATTCTTTCGGTAAATTCCAAAGCGCAATATATTTGTCTACGCATTTTTTCAGCTCGTCCGCGTTGTTGTCGATAAGTTCGACGGGCATTAAATACACACCGCTTTCGCCCGCGTTAAATCTTTCGAGTAAAAACTTGGTAAGTTTAGCGGGGTACGTAATCTTTTCAAAACCGTCGAATTCGTCCGCGTCGTTAAAGCAAATGCCCGCTTCCGTCGTATTCGAAACGATAATTTTCAAATCTTTATCTTTTGCAAGCGCGTAATAAGCGTCTGCATTTATAAACGGGTCGATAGTTTGCGCCAAAGAATCAATCGCATACACGTTTTCCACGTCTTTGCCGTCTTTTACTCCCCGTAAAACGATATGATATTTATTATTTTGTTTGGCAAAACGTTCCAACGTACCGAAAGTAATCGGCTTTACGATATGCACTTCGTATTCCCCCACGCCTTCCTTGTTGAGCGTATCGAAGTACGCGTCCACGAACGTTCTTAAAAAATTCCCTTCGCCGTATTGCAAAATTTTAACCATAACATTCTCCTTTTTTGCAAAATTATTTATTTTTTAATATTTTAACACATTTATACTTGACATTCAATATAAAAAATGCTAATATTTTCATAATTTACATATATTTTAGAATTATAGGGACGAAGATTTATGGAATTTATCGAAGTGGACAAATCCGTTTGCACGGAAGAATGGTCGATGCACGAATTACATTCTCACGCGCACTACGAAATATATTATTTATCCAAAGGTTCGCGCACTTTCTTTTTAACGAACGCCTTATACGACATTCAATCCCCTTGTATCGTCGTAATCCCCCCGCACGTTATGCACAAAACGGAAGGCGGGCCGTTCGAACGGCACAACGTAAACGTCGTTTCCGCTTATTTAGACCCCTTTCAAGCGGACGTGCTTAAACAAAAAACCTTACAAATTATCAAACCGAGCGAACGGCAAAACGAAGAATTCGCCCGTTTAATCGAGCAAGCGGAACAAGTGCAACGCAAAGAAAAACACAGCGAATACAT
The DNA here is from genome assembly GCA_045577595.1 of Candidatus Scatosoma sp. Lineage (GTDB taxonomy): Bacteria > Bacillota > Clostridia > Christensenellales > Borkfalkiaceae > Scatosoma. The sequence goes on along the minus strand of JAZNIR010000004.1, from coordinate 476 downwards.
ATTAAAAGCGTTGTTTTCCTATCTCGTATGGCTCATTTGGCAAACGGACAAAAATTCGTCCGTTTCGTCCGTTTCTTTCGAAACGCCTATGCCACCGCTCGTTTTAAAAGTTATCAACTACTTGCACGCAACGTACTCGCAACCGCATACGCTCTCGTCCATAGCCGAAAACTTTTTCGTTTCCAAAGCGACGCTGATTTACAACTTTAAAAAATACACCAACAGCTCGCCGATTGATTTCCTTTTAAACGTCCGTCTTACCAAAGCCAAAGAACTGCTTGTCGGCACGCAAAAAAGCGTCAATCAAATTTCCGAAGAATGCGGATTTTCTTCCCCTAATTACTTCGGCTTGATTTTCAAACAAAAAGAACATCTTTCCCCTATGCACTATCGTAAATACGAAACCAGCAAAATCCGATAAAAAAAAAAGAATGTGCTTAAGTTTTTTGCCCCCCCCGCTTTTTTCCCTCTTTTTT
>JAZNIR010000003.1:0-15842 GCA_045577595.1 Candidatus Scatosoma sp. | reverse complement strand
CATACCGATAGCAATAATTTCAGAATAGCTGGTATGGTGCAATATTGCGTTAGCATAATGAACTGCGCCGTTTACCGCATAAGAATTGATATTTTTGAAATTCGGCTCGTTTTTTGCGGTTTTATTATCAACTTGACCGTTGGCGTCAAGTTTGACTAATTTACCTTTATAACCCTTATATTCGATAAGAATAGGATAATAATTTAAGTTTTTATCTTGTAACAATAGTTTAGCATCGGGGCGGTTACCTCCGACTCCGCCGTTTTTGGAATAGTAATCGTTCAGGGCTTTATCAATTTCGGCGTTTAATTCCTCTTGCTCCAATTTATAATCCAATTTATATGATTTCAACCAACCGTTTGCTAAATCTGCGATATTCGGTTCCACCGATTTTACAATTTCTTTTGTCATTATTTTCTCCTGTTACTATCTTATACTTATTTTAACAACTTCAAAACTATACTTAAATTATATCACACTTATCCCCTTTTTGCAAGTGCTTAAACGGATTTATACGAAAAAAAGGCTAAGCGTACGGCTTAGCCTTTTTTCGTTTCGTTTAATTATTCCGCTTTGATTGCGCCAACGGGGCATCCGTCTTCGCAAGCGCCACAATCTACGCATTCGTCCGTAACGACGTAAATTCCTTTGTCGCCCAAAACGATTGCGCCGACGGGACAAGTATCCGCGCAAGCGCCGCAAGCTACACATTCGTCCGTAATCACGTGTGCCATTTCCATTACCTCCGTGTTATTTTCTGCATTTATTATACCACATTTTTTTCAATTAGTAAACAATTCCACTCGGCTTTTTACAGGTTTTTTATAGAAAGTTTATCCTTTTCTTAATCTTTCCACAATCTCCACCGTCCATTTCGCCGCAAGCTCGATTTCCTCTTCCGTATTGTTTTTGCCGAAACTGAACCGCACGCTTTCGCTTATTTCCGCTTGCGTAAGCCCCATTGCCGTTAGTACGTGGCTGGGTTTTACCGACGCGCTGGCGCAAGCCGACCCTGCGGAAAGGGATACCCCTTTTAAATCCATATTGTACAAAAACGCGGTGTTTTCCACCCCCACAAACCGCAAATTCAACACGGCGGGCAACGCGTTTTCTCTATCGCCGTTTACAATCACTCCGCCTATAGGCGAAACTTTTTCTAAAAACAACGAAGAAAGACGGGCGATTTTTTCATTCGCCTTTTCCATTTCTTCCACCGCCAATTCGTACGCTTTTCCAAGTCCGACGATAGCGGGCACGTTTAGCGTTCCCCCGCGCAAACCCCGTTCTTGTTCGCCACCGCCAATCAGCTTGGCTATCTTTACGCCGTTTTTGATATACAGCGCGCCCGCGCCTTTCGGTCCGTAAAATTTATGCGCGGAAAAGGCAATCAAATCCGCCCCCCACTTTTTTACGTCGAGGGGCATATACGGCGCGGCTTGTACGGCGTCGATAAGCGCGACTGCCCCCTTTTCGTGCGCGATTTTAACAACGTCTTCTATCGGCTGTATTACCCCCGTTTCGTTATTCACCGCCATTACGGCAATAAGCGCCGTCTTTTCGGAAACACACGCTTTTAACGCGTTCAACGAAACCATACCCCCTTCGTTTACGGGTAAGTAAGTGATTTCAAAACCTTCTTTTTCCAATCTTTCCGCGCAAGATAAAAGCGCGTGATGTTCGATTGCGGAAAGGACAATATGCGTTTTACCCCTTTCCTTCCCAGCATACGCTACGCCGAGCATCGCCCAATTATCGCTTTCCGTACCCCCCGAAGTAAAATACACTTCGTTTTGTTTCGCGCCAATAAGCGCGGCAACCGTATCGCGCGCGTTGTCCACGCCCGCCATCGCCTTTCTGCCGACTGCGTGCGGGGAATCGGCGTTGCCGAACTCGTCCGTAAAATAAGGGAGCATTTTTTCAAACACCCGTTTGTCCAGCGGTGTCGTCGCCGCGTGGTCGAAATAAATCCGTTGCATAACTTTCTTCTCTTTTCTATATGATAATCCTATTATATAATCTTTTTTTCGGAAAGTCAAGCAACGGGGAGCCCCTACGGGCAAGTCTTTCCGCTTTATCTTACCGTACTACGTAAACGTTATCGTTTTCTTTTCTACGGTACCTTGAAAAAATATTGAAAATTTTTTTCATTTTTTGATAATTTTTTTCTATAAAATCCTTGTGTTTTGAACGAATGTATAGTATAATAATAAAAATCGTTGTTCCCAAAAGCGGTTATAACCCTTACGGAATAACGCAATCAGCACAATTTTAGGGGGGTTCTTATTATGAACGTACAAAGTGAAAACATTCGTAACATTGCCGTTGTCGGACACAGCGGCGAAGGCAAAACGACGCTGTGTGAAGCAATGCTTTTTAACGGTGGCGTTATCGACAGACAGGGCAAAGTAGCGGACGGCACCACCGTTTCCGATTTCGACGATTTGGAAAAAGCAAAAAATATGTCGATTTACACTTCTTGCGCGTATTTAACGTGGAAAGGCGTAAAAATCAATTTGCTCGATTTGCCCGGATATTACGATTTCGAAGGCGAACGTAGCGCGGGCTTACGCGCGGCGGGTGGCGCTTGTCTCGTTATCGGCGCTAACGGCGTGTTGCCTATCGGCGCGCAATCGGTGGTGGATTACTGCTTAAAACTCGGCAAACCGCTGATTATTTTCATTAACGGTATGGACAAAGAAAACGCCGATTATATGGGCACGATAAACGCGTTGAAAGCAAAATACGCAGGCAAACTTGCGCCTATTCAAATCCCTATTATGGAAAACGGCAAAATGCAAGGCTGTATCAACGCTTTGCAAGAGCGCGCGTACCTTTTCAAGGAAGGCGGTCCGCAAGAAATCGCTATTCCCGAGAATATGAAAGACCAAGTGGAAGAAATGAAAGCGCAACTGATGGAAACGGCGGCGGAAAACGACGAAGTGCTACTCGATAAATATTTCGAAACGGGCGATTTAACGAGAGAAGAAACGATACGCGGAATTCGTATCGGTATCGCGTCTGTAAACACCATTCCCGTTATGGCAGGCTCGGCGCTTACCAATCGTGGCGTTATCAATCTTTTAAACGAAATCGTTACGTATATGCCCCAAGCAAGCGAGCGTCTGAACACCCTTGCCGACGATTTAACAAACGATAAAGTGATTAACGTACCCACCGTAGAAGACGCGCCGTTTGCCGCGCAAGTGTTTAAGACGGTTATCGACCCCTATTCGGGCAAGCTTTCCTATTTAAAGAGTTTTCGCGGTGTGTTAAAGAGCGGTTCTACCGTATGGAACGCAAACACCGAATGTGAAGAACGTATCGGGCAAATTTATTTATTGCGCGGTAAGAAAATGGAAGCCGTCGAAAGTCTTGCGGCGGGCGATATCGGCGCGGTGAACAAACTCGGCAACACCAACACGGGCGACACCCTTTGCGATGCGAGCGCAAAAGTTCGTTTCTCCCCTATCCACTTCCCTAAACCCACCTTGTTTATGGCGGTTTCTTCTGAAAAGAAAGGGGAAGAAGACAAAGTGTTTGCAGGGCTTGCAAAGCTCCGCGAAGAAGATTACACCTTCTCGGTGGAAAAGAACGCCGACACGGGCGAATTATTGCTTGGCGGGCAAGGGGACGCGCAACTTGAAATTTTAGCGAAGAAAGTAAAAGCGCGCTACGGCGTCGACGTAAAACTTACCACGCCGAAAGTGGCTTACCGCGAAACGATACGCGGTACGGCGGACGCGGAAGGCAAACATAAAAAACAATCGGGCGGGCACGGTCAATACGGGCATTGTAAAATCCGTTTCTCCCCCGCCGAAGAAGATTTCGTATTCGAAGAAGAAGTGGTGGGCGGTGCAGTGCCGAAAAACTACTTCCCCGCAGTGGAAAAGGGTTTGCGCGAATGTATGTCGCAAGGGCCTTTGGCGGGCTATCCCGTCGTCGGTTTGAAAGCGGTGCTTTACGACGGCAGTTATCACGACGTCGATTCCAACGAACTTTCCTTTAAAATGGCGGCGGCGCTTGCCTTTAAAGACGGTTTGAAGAACGCAAAACCGGTGTTGTTAGAGCCTATTCACCGTTTGAAAATTGCCGTTCCTTCCGATTATCTCGGCGACGTTATGGGGGACGTAAACAAACGTCGCGGACGGATTATGGGCACGGACGCCGACGGCGATACGTCGATTATCACCGCCGAAATTCCCCTTGCGGAAATTATGGAATATACGATGGAACTCCGTTCGCTTACGCGCGGTAGCGGGAAATTCGTTTCCGAATTCTTGGCGTACGAAGAAGTACCTTTTGCGCTCGTCGATAAGATTATTGCAAACGCGAAAGCGCAACAGGCTTAACGGGATTTTTCTTATTTATTTTCATCTCCTTTTAAAACGGAGCGCGTGATTGCTCCGCTTTATGAAGAAACCTTTTTGGACCCCCCTCCGAAAGGGTTTCTTTCTTTGCCCCGTAAAAACAGTTGCCCTTTTTCTCGTTTTTATGTTATACTTTGTATATGAAGAAAACTTGCTTACAACGTTATCAAAGCGTTTATAATCGGCACGCCGAATTTTTACGCAAACACCCGATTTTTTTAAAATTTTTGCTGTTTGCCAACAAAGCGCTTACCCTGCTTTTTGCATTGGGATTTTTCGCGGTGGTGTGTTTTACGGCGATTTCGCAAATTCGAGCGAAAGCGTTTGATTGCTTGGCGTGGGTTGCCGTCGTAGGCGCGCCGATTTCGTGCCTTATCGTCGTGGGCGCGTTACGGCTAATCTTTCCCCGTCGCCGTCCGTATAATCCGCAAGGGGCAAACGTTACACCGTTTTTACAAAAGAAGCTGGACGAAAAATCTTTCCCCAGCCGTCATCTTGCCAGCGCATTCGTTATTGCAACCGTCGTTTGCGCCCTTTGCCCGATTTTGGGCGTGATTGCGTACTTGGGTGGCTTGTTTTTAGGATATATCCGTTTTGCGCTCGGCTTGCACTACCCCACCGATTTACTCGGCGGTGGCGTAATCGGCGTGCTTTGCGGACTTTGCGCCTTTTTCATTTTTTAATCGGGAGAATAAAATTATGCGTTTACAAACGGATTACGCTATGCAATCCATTCCACACAGCGAACACCCCCACCCGCAAAATATGCGGGAAAATTGGTTGTGCTTAAACGGGGAATGGAACCTGCAAAAAATTTCCGCAAACGGCAAAATAAATTACGACGGAAAAATTCTCGTTCCCTTTTCCCCTGAAACACTCCGTAGCGGTTGCGAAGAAAACTTCCTTTTAAAACCAGAAGAAACCTTGCTTTATACGCGAACGTTTACCTTGACGGACGAGCAAAAATCAGGGCGCGTTAAACTGCATTTTGGCGCGGTAGATAGCGCGTGCGAAGTTTTTTTAAACGGACGAGCAATCGGCGGACATCAAGGCGGTTTTACCCCTTTTGAATTTGTTGTGGAAGATAATTTACGCGTAGGCGAAAACGAAATCGTCGTGCGCGTAACGGACGAAAGCACGCGAAACGGCGACGCGCGCGGAAAACAAAGCGATAAACGCGGGGGCATTTGGTACACTCCGCAAAGCGGAATTTGGCAAACGGTTTGGCTGGAATTTATGCCGAAATCGTCGATTGAACGAATAAAAATTACCCCCGATATCACGGCGCGCAAAGTCAACGTTTCTTTTGATTGCGACGAAGAAGTTTGCGTACGCGTTTTTGACGACTCTACGGAAATTTTATGCTTGACGGGAAAAAATAGCGTAATGCTTTCCTATCCGTTCACCCTTTGGTCGCCTGAAAATCCAAAACTGTACGACGTAATCTTAACCAATCCGTCGGGCGACGAAGTCCGCTCTTATTTCGGCGTACGCTCTTTCTCTATCGTTACGGATAAAAACGGCAAAAAACGGTTGGGGTTAAACGGCAAACCTTACTTTTACAATGGCGTTCTCGACCAAGGCTATTGGTCGGACGGATTGCTCACTTACCCTTGCGACGAAGCCGTCGTAAACGAATTGACAACCTTGAAAAATATGGGTTTTAACACCGTACGAAAACATATAAAAATCGAGCCGATGCGTTGGTATTATCATTGTGATAGGCTCGGTTTCGTCGTATGGCAAGATTTCGTAAACGGTGGCGGTGCTTATAAATTTACGCACGTAGCGCTTTTGCCCTTTTTAGGATTTCACCACCGCGACGACGATTATAAGTATTTTTCCCGCCAAGACGAAAATATGCGCGAAGCCTTTAAAAATCAAGCGTTGGAAACGATTAACGCCCTTTATAATTGCGTAAGCGTAGGCGTCTACGTACCTTTTAACGAAGGCTGGGGACAATTTGATTCCAAGCGCATACAAGATATGATAGTAGAAAACGACAACACGCGCATTATCGACGGCGTAAGCGGTTGGCACGACCAAGGGAAAGATATCACCCCGATTAAAAGCTTGCACACTTATTACACACCCTTAAAAGTTCCCCGTGATACGCGCCCCGTCGTTCTCTCGGAATTCGGCGGATATTCTTGGAAAATACCAAACCACGTTTTCGACGAAAGCAAAGAATTCGGATATAAAAAATTCCGCAATCAAGAAAAGTTTATCAAAGCCATCGAAAAGCTTTATTTAAAAAAATTGTTGCCACTGATTGGGAAAGGTTTAAGCGGTGCAATCTATACGCAAGTATCCGACGTGGAAGAAGAAATCAACGGACTTTTTACGTACGATAGAAAAATGCAAAAAATTCCCACCGAAAAAATGAGAGAAATAAACGATAAGCTACGAATGGAATGGTTGAAAATACAATAAAAAACACCTTGCGAATTTATATTTCGCAAGGTGTTTTCATTTTCTTTTTCACGTTAATATCGAATCGAACGTTTCGCCGAAAAACTCGCAAAGCTTGGCAAGAATAACAAAACTCGGTTCGCAAATCCCCTTTTCCCACGCGCTTACCGTGCGTTGGTCTACTTCCACAATCCCCGCAAGCTGTTTTTGCGTAAGCCCCGCGCCCTTTCGTAACGCCCTTAAATTTTCCGCAAAATTTATCTTCTTCATACGTATATTTTACCAATTTTCTTGGTTTTTTACTTGACATACCAAAAATATTGGTATATAATATACGTGAGTTGTGAATGTACACGACAATTTATATATGCAAGGAGATTTCGCGTTATCCTATGGACGTTTATCAACAAACATATGAAAATTATCTGATGAGCTATTTAAAAGATATAGGTCTTTTTTTAACGATTTTTTCTATATTTTATACCATTCTTTTAATTATCGTCATCGTGTTTTTATTTGCAAAGCATACGATGTTGGAAAGTAATCGTATTTTTTCAAAAATAGCTTTTTGGATTTCTTGCATTTGTTGCGGGCTTTGTATTATTCCAGCGATTTTCCTATTAGTATTAGGTGGCGTATGGAAATGGTTCTTCTTCCCCATCTTGGTTTCTTTATTCGCCATTGTCGTTTCTTCGTATAGAATTTATAGGTTTTACGACGAATTGCGGGATATGCAAAAATTTATTGACGAATTTAACGCAACGACGTCTTTACACGCGCGTCAAACCAAACAAATTTTGTCAGATATAGAAAAAATAAAAATCCTTGCAGACGAATTAGAAAAAAAGCGCCAAGAAGAGATAGAAAGAAAACTTAAAGAAAGTAAAAGTTGGTCGTTAAGCGAAGACGGCTCTGTTCCGAAAGAGTTTCAATCCAGATTATAAACGAACGCCCCCCTTGCGGAAATTCCGCAACGGGGGCTTTTTGGTTATTCTTTTATAATCCCTTTTTCTACAAGGACGTCGGAAAGCTGTGCCAATCGCGTCGGCGACAACGTTTCCCCCCGCGCCTTTTCTTCTACGCCTGAAAGAAGCAAAATTTCTTTCGCTGTTTCACGGGAAACATTAAAAAAGTTTACGAGATTGTTTTCCAGCGTTTTCCGTCTGTTCAAAAACGCGCATTTCACCGTTTGTCGGTACGCCGTTTTGCTCTTAACGGGAATCCGCTCCTTTTCAAAGGTGATTTTCACCACAGCCGAATCCACGTTAGGACGGGGATAAAACAAATTCCGCGACACGCGTTTTACGATTTTCGCTTCGCCTTTTAACGCTATTCCCGCCGTAATCGAGCCGTATTCGGGGGTGTTTTCTTTTGCGCAAAACCGTTCCGCTACTTCTTCTTGCACCATTATCGACAAGCCTTGCACCTTTTCGCCTTCTTCCAAAAGCTTGGTTACGAGCGGTGTCGTGATATAATAAGGCAAGTTGGCGACAACGGTGTATTCCCCGATTTCCTTTTCAAATTCTTGCAAATTGATTTTATTAAAATCGCGGAAAATCACTTCCACGTTGTCCAGCCCCGCCAGCGTTTCCGCTAAAACGGGCTGTAAATCTTTGTCGATATCAAACGCGTACACCTTTTTCGCCGTTTCCGCCAATGCCCGCGTAAGCGTACCCGCACCGCAACCGATTTCGACGATTGTGGTTTCTTTCGTGATACCCGACGCGTCCACGATGCTTTTTAAAAGATTTGTATCGGATATGAAATTTTGACCGAATTGCTTTTTAAAACGAAAGCCGTGTTTTTCCAACACACCGCGAAGTTCGCTCATTCCCTATTCTCCGTTTTTTAATTTCATCTCATACGTACCCCGCGCTTTTTTAAAAAATCCGCGTTGTTTTTATTAGGAATCGGTGATGTAATTACGAATATACAAAGGCACGTTTACGCTTTGCGCAAGCCGTTTGCACGCTTCCACTTCTTCTTCGCCGATACAGTCCACGATGGAAAAACGGCAAGCCACGCCGTTTTTACGGCAAAGTTTTGCAAATTCGATTAAACCTGCAAAGCCGTTTTCTCCAAATTGCGAACGGCAAATCGGTTGATATTTTTCCGCGCACGACGCGTTTAACGACACGTTGACGAAATCCACTTTGCCTTTCAAGTCGGGCACGATATCCCGCTTGTTGATAAGGTTGCCTTGTCCGTTGGTGTTCAAACGGGTTTTCATTCCCTTTTCGTGGAAATAATCGCAAAGCGCCACCATTTCCGCCACTTTATACGTCGGCTCGCCAAACCCGCAAAACACCACTTCTTTGAATTTAGAAAGGTCGCCGAAACCGTTGACGGCTTGAATAACTTTTTCCACCGTCGGGTCGCCGTTTTTCAACCATAAATAGTTTCCGTAATAACTCGTCCGTTCGTTCCGCACGCAAAAATCGCAACCGTTCGAGCATTTATTCGTCAAATTGATATACAAATTCCCGTCCAAAGCGTACGCGTACGTATCCTTACGGTTTTCCTCTTGCTTTTGCCCTTTATTGTTCGCGTTTTGCGGTTGTTGATTTTGTTTCTTTTGCTTGTTTTGGTTGTTTTGATTATTTTGGTTATGGTTGGCGTTTTGGTTTTGTCCACCGTTGTTTTTCGGGGCAGGTTGCGCAGTTTTTTCCGCTTGCGGTTTGCCGTTTCCAGCGTTTCCAGCTTTTCCGCCGTTGTTTTGAACGGCTTGTCCGTTTTGCCCCGCTTGGGGATTGCCGTTTTGTCCTTGACCGCGTTTTTTCTTTTTACGCCGTCTACGACGCCCACCGCCGTTGCCGTTTGCAGGATTTTGCGCGTTTCCGTCGCCTAAAAATTTCTTTTCTTCTTCCATATTATCGCTCCTTACCTATTTGATAGGTGGTTTCCGTTCATTTTAAAAAATAGAGTTTTTGCATTTTCGTAAATGCGCGTTTTCATCGTTTCTTCGTCCGTGCCTTTCAGCTCCGCCAACCGTTTTACGATAGGCAAAATGCGTTGCGGTTCGTTGGGGAACACCCCGCGATACGGCTCGGGCGAAAGATACGGACAGTCCGTTTCGGATAAAATGCGGGATACAGGTATGCGTTCAACGCTTTCTTGCACCTTTCGCGCATTTTTAAAAGTAGCCGTTCCACCAAAGGAAAAATACAAGTTTAAACCCAATAATTCCACCGCCGTTTCGGGCGAATAGGAATAACAGTGCAACAGTCCGCTCTTTTTCAAAAGCGCGCGGTTTTCTTCCAAAATCGACTTGGTGTCTTGCGCGCCGTCCCGACTGTGTATCACGACGGGCAATTCCAATTTATCCGCCAAAACGAGCTGGCGAACGAACAGTTCTTTTTGCATTTCTTTGGGGGGATTGTCGTCGAAGTGGTAATCCAGCCCGATTTCCCCAATCGCCACGCATTTTTTATGCGCGCCCAGCTTTTCTATTTCGTCCAAATCGCCGTCGCGGTATTTTTTCAATTCGCTCGGATGAAACCCTGCGCAAAAATACACGCTTTCGAATTTTTCGGCAAGACTTGCCGATTCGTAGGAAGAGGGCAAATCAAAACCCGAACAAATCATACGGCAAACGCCCGCGTCTTGCGCGCGTTTGATTACTTCTTCCACGCCACCAAGCGACTCGTATTCGTCCCCCGTCAAGTGGCAATGCACGTCGATATACATACGCTTACCCCAAATTCGAACCGCTTTCCACGTCCTTTTCGGGCACGATAACCGACAAATTGCCCGCTTTATCTTCCGCGCAAAGTATCATACCTTCCGACAACACACCGCACACCGTTCTCGGCGCAAGGTTGGTTACGAACACCACCTTTTTCCCTACCATTTCTTCGGGGGTGTAGTGCTTGGCAATCCCCGACACGATAGAGCGCGTTTCGTTGCCAAACTTCACCGTTTCGTGCAAAAGTTTGGACGATTTGGGCACTTTTTCGCAAGCGATAATTTCCCCGACTTTCAGCTCCACCTTCATAAAATCGTCGAAAGAAATTTCCGCTTTCTTTTCTTCCGCCGTTTCGTCCGTCGTTTTCGATTTTTCCTTATTATCCGTTTTTTCCGCGTTTGCCGTCGCTACGGGCGTCGTAGCTTGCAACGCTTTTAATTGTTCTTCGCGGATTTTTTCAATTTCCGGTTGTAAATTTTTAAAGTCGATACGTTGGAAAAGAGCGGGCGTTGCTTGCACCGTTACGCTTTCACGCAAGCCGAACGTTTCGCATTCTTCCAGCGTTCTGCTTTCCCCGCCGAACGCGACGAGCATTTTCTTCGCCGTTTCGGGCATAAAGCTGTCGAGTAGCGACGCGCTAATTTGCACGGCTTCGGCAAGATTATACAAAACGTCGTTTAAACGCGCCTTTTGGCTTTCGTCTTTGGCAAGCGCCCAAGGCATCGTTTCGTCGATATACTTATTCGCGCGACGGAGCACCGTAAAGATTTCGCCAAGCGCGTCCGCCATACGCAACTCGTCCGCTTTTTCCACAACCCTTTTCACCGCGTCCGTAGCCGTCTTTTTAAAATCGGCGTCGAATTCTTTTTCGTTTTCCACAAGCGATTTTTGCACGCTACCGCCGAAATATTTTTGTATCATAGCCACCGTACGCGAAACGAGATTGCCCAGTACGTTTGCAAGGTCGGTGTTGAAACGTTCCGCCACGAGTTCCCACGTGATTTGCCCGTCGTTGTCGAACGGCATTTCGCGGAGCACGAAATAACGCACCGCGTCCACGCCAAAAAGGCGCGCCAAGTCGTCCGCATAAATTACGTTGCCTTTGGATTTGCTCATTTTGCCGTCCCCTTGCAACAGCCAAGGATGCCCGAACACTTGCTTTGGAAGCGGTTCGCCGAGCGCCATTAAGAAAATCGGCCAATAAATGGTGTGGAAGCGCAAAATGTCCTTGCCGATAAGATGCAAATCGGCGGGCCAATATTTTTTATAATTTTCGCCGTGATTGCCGTCCGCGTCGTAGCCAAGCCCCGTGATATAATTCGTCAAGGCGTCCAGCCACACGTAAACGACGTGTTTTTTATCAAACGATACGGGCACGCCCCACGTAAAGGTAACGCGGGAAACGCACAAATCTTGCAAACCCTTTTTTAAGAAGTTGTTCATCATTTCGTTCTTTCTCGAAACAGGTTGGATAAATTCGGGGTGCTTTTCGATATGTTCGATAAGCCTATCCGCATACTTGCCCATTTTAAAGAAATACGCTTCTTCTTTCGCCGGCTTTACTTCCCGTCCGCAGTCGGGGCATTTTCCGTCGACAAGTTGGCTTTCCGTCCAGAAAGATTCGCAAGGGGTGCAGTACATACCTTCGTAATATCCCTTATAAATATCCCCTTTGTCGTAGAATTTTTTAAAAATTTTCGCCACTTGTTCTTCGTGGTATTTGTCCGTCGTGCGAATAAATTTATCGTAGGAAGTGCCCATCAAGTCCCAAATACCTTGAATGTTGCCCGCCACTTTATCCACGAACGCTTGGGGCGTAACGCCCGCGCTTTGCGCTTTTTCTTGGATTTTTTGACCGTGCTCGTCCGTACCCGTTTGGAAAAATACGTCGTAGCCTTGCTTTCTTTTAAAGCGCGCAATCGCGTCGGCAAGCACCGCTTCGTACGTGTTGCCGATATGCGGTTTGCCCGACGTATAGGCAATCGCCGTCGTAATATAATAAGGTTTTTTCGCCATAATCTTCGCTCCTTTTCGTTTGCAAAAGTCTATTCGTATTCATTATACACTTTTTTTGCAAAAATGTAAATCGTTTGCACGCCTTGCGTATAAAAATTAAAGGGCTTGCAATAAGCCCTTTAGATTTGCAATCATTTTACATTTCTACTTTTATTTCAAACGATTGTAAATATTTTATAACTTTTTCCCAATACGCATATTTCTCGCTTTTAATATACTTATTTAACGTTTCCACCGTTTCCTTATGATGGTTATATGTTTTATCAATACACAATGGAATAATCCCTATAAATAATAACGGTATGCTCATTACAACAAATACTACCGTATATACAAGTAATGCAAAAGTAAGCAATAAACTTGCTATGCTCAAAAGGCTTTTTATTAATGAACTTATTCCCGTCGCACCCCAATTACTATGTGCGAGATTTCCTATAATAATCGTTAAAACGACTGCCGACAATGAAATAAACAGAAACCACACCCATTTACATCTATTCCAATCATACCACACTATAATATTTCCGTCTTTTTTAACGTTAGGTTTTTCTTTTTTCCATTTTTCATTGTATGTCCTAACCCCTTTTACCCAATGAATAGGATTTGAGTCATAATGCTTTACTTTATAAGTAAGCCAATCAAATACACTTCCACCGCTATATTTACTATACATACGAGCTTTCACTTTTTGTATAAAAATTAAAGATGCGATTGCCACTACGTATAAAACAAAAACAAATATAAGTGCCGTTGAACTGTATTCGACTGTTTTTCCATTCATTCTCAACCAAATAAAATCGTTTGACCAATTATCGTAAGTTGGGCTATTTTTATCCCCCCAACTAATTGCATACGGAGCAATGATAATACATACCAACGTACAAAGTAATAATGCTAAAAAACTGATACTATATATTGTCGTCGTGCTTTTTTTCAATTTCCAGTGTTTTGCCCAATCGTCTTTTTTTCTTCCATCATATCTGTCTCGAATATTTTCTCCTTTATACTTTTTAGCGGCAAAATGCAAATCTGCGTTATCTTGTAACGCCTTTTCTCTCTTTATAATCTCTTCTGCCGTACCCTTTTTTACAATCTTTACATGAATGCCATACGTCACTCCGTCATTCATGGTTCCATGTTGAATCTTATAAATTTTTTCCCAACTTGACGACGCATAATTAGGGCTTGCGTCATATCCACCAGAAGAATTGGATGAAATAGAAACACTAGTTACCCCACCGCTAACTTTTACGTCCTCTTGCATTAACGTGGCATACGTTCTCGTATAATTCTGACTACACGACAAATATTCCCCACCGACTATAATTTTTTCAGTTACATAAATATTATTGATATCGGAAGCATAACAATCAGTTTGTTCATAATTACTATTCCATCGTGTATTTACCACCGTTTCCATTCCCCTAATTCCTTGACAAATCCATAAATCCTGCTTTTCAATAATAATGTCGTAATCACGATAAGCCCTACAAAATTGATAAAATTTTTGGCGCAAATCTTCTCGTGCCTTATTAGAAGCACGTCTATGCCTAGTCAAATTTTGCGCTTCTAAATATTTATTCTCTTGTTCATATTGCTCATACGTATCTAAATTTTGCTGACTGTAATATCCCATAAATAATTTCTCCTTCGTTATTTTTTAATTTTTTAGTTACTTATTACAAATTTTATCCCGTATTCATTTTATAATATCTCCTTTGGTTTTATTTTTTGCAACAAAAAATGCCGCCCGCAAAGCAGGCGACACCCGTAAAAATGTCTTTTCCGCTTTGCTGCGACACAATTTAATTAACAACCGTCATTATTCGGGATTGTAACGCGAAAAAGTACACTTCCACCAAAGAAGTATACGCCGAATAATGTCGATTTATTAAATTATGTCGCAACCTTATTTTACCATTGTTTTCTTATATTTGTCAACAATTTTATTCTTGATTTATAAAATGTTTCAAGGCAAAAACCTTGTCGCGTTTCTCATTTTTTATCCCGTCCAAGCATATAGTATCGTATGAACGTCATTTTTTCGGTTATCTTCCTTTCCGCCACGTTGATTTTACTTATTATCTCTCCGCAAACCTTTTTACCTACGCTCCTTGACGGCGCGTCCAAAAGCGGAGCGCTTTGTCTTTCGCTCGTCGCCACGTACGCGGTGTGGCTGGGGCTTATGCAAGTGTGGAAAGACAGCGGAGTTACGCGCGGAATTTCCAAACTTTTACGCCCCCTTTCCAAACGACTGTTTAAAACGGACGACGAACGGGCGCTTGGCGCAATCAATATGAACTTATCCGTCAACCTACTCGGTATTTCGGGCGCGGGCACGCCCTTTGGCATCGAGAGTGCAAAACTTCTCGACAAAACGGAAAACGCCGAATATTCGTCGGCAATGTTTTTCGTTTTAAACGCCACTTCTTTGCAACTGATTCCCACTTCGATTATCGGCGTACGCGTTGCCTTAAAAAGCGCCAATCCTTTAAATATTCTCGTGCCGACGGTGCTAACCTCCCTATTTTCCACCCTACTTGGCGCACTGCTCGTCCGCATTTTTATTCCCCCGAAACGCAAAGCGGAAAAAACGCTGAAAAATAAAGTAAAAACGCAAAAACAAAGGGGGTACGTATGAGATGAACTATTTTTTCGAACTACTCGTGCCTTGTATTTTTCTTTTTTCGTTTGCGTTTGCTCTTTTTAAAAAGGTGAAAATTTACGACAGCTTTGCCGAAGGCGTAAAGCAAACGTTGCCAATGATTTTGTCGATTTTTCCGTATATCGCGACGGTTACCATTCTTTGCAAACTGTTTGAAATAAGCGGTTTGGAAAGCTTGTTTGCCAAATGGCTTTCCCCCGTTTTTTCCTTTTTCAACGTACCGCAAGAAATTTCCCCGCTCGTGCTTATCAAACCGCTGTCGGGGAGCGGTGCGATTGCCGTTTTAACGGAAATTCTCGAACGGTACGGTGTGGATAGTTATATCGCCCGTTGCGCGTGCGTTTCTTACGGCTCGTCCGAAACGATTTTTTATATCGGCGCGGTGTATTTTGCGGGGATTAAACGCAAAAAATTAACGACGGCGTTTTTGATAGCCGTATTTTCCTATCTCGCGTCCGTCGTTTTTTGCTGTTTTCTCTGTCGAATTATGTAAAAAATGTTACTTTTGAACATTCGTTGTTACGTTATATTGCTTTTTAATATTTTTAAAATTTTTTAAAATTTTTCTTTACTTTTTTTGACAAAGATGATAAAATAATATTCGTAAATCGGTTGTGCAAACCGACACGAAAAATTTGCTCATCATTTTCCCCCTTATCATATAGGTAACCGCCTTGAAGTCGCAAGATTTCAAGGC
>JAZNIR010000002.1:0-21440 GCA_045577595.1 Candidatus Scatosoma sp. | reverse complement strand
GGCTACGATCCGACTTGCTCGTTCCGCCCCCTGCGCCGTACGTAACGCTCATAAAAGACGGTTGTAAACGGGCGATTTCTTCCGTAGCCTTTTTCACGCCGTCGTATAAATCGTTCGTTTTGGGCGGAAACACTTCAAAGGAAAGGGAATATTCTTCTTTTTCAAACAGTTTCGATATTTTCACAATCCACTCCCTAAAAAGCTATGCTTTTTCGTTGCAAATTTTCTCAATATAATTATAGTACAAACGACTGATTTTTTCAAGGATTTTTCACGGCCTTTTTCACTTTTTTTACGTCCGCTTGACAAAAGATAGAAAAGGGCGTATAATAAGCGTATGGAAACGAGCGTTTTAATTACACCAATAGGCTATATACAAACGGATTTTGCGGAAAAATTCGGCGTACCCCGTCAAAGCGGGCGCGCGCCTAGCGTTTTGGCGCGGATTGTTTTTAATCCCGATTTTCAAAGCGAAGATTTTTTCCGTAATATAGAAGAATTTTCTCATCTTTGGCTGTTGTTCGATTTTTCTTTAACCCGTCAAGCGGGTTATTCCCCCACCGTCCGTCCGCCCCGTCTTGGCGGAAACAAACGGGTGGGCGTGTTTGCCAGCCGTTCGCCCTTTCGCCCCAACCATATCGGGCTTTCTTGCGTAAAACTCGAAAAAGTTTTTAAAGACGAAAAAGGCAACGTAAGCCTGCTCGTTTCGGGCGCAGATATGGTGGACGGCACGCCGATTTTCGACGTCAAGCCGTACATACCCCCCGCCGATTGCATTCCAAACGCTAAAGGCGGATACGCCGATAAACACACCGCGCATAAATTAAAAGTAGATTTCCCGCCAACTCTTTTAAACGAATTTCCCGAAGAAAAGCGGGCGGGTTTAATTGAATCGCTCGCCGACGACCCCCGTCCTTCTTATCAACAAGACGGCGCGCGCGAATACGGAATGATTTTTGCAAACCGCAACGTAAAATTTACCGTTTACGGCGACGTACTGACGGTAATAAACGTGGAATAATGCTCTATTTTATTTGACAAATACTGCGTATAGCGGTATAATACGATTATATGAAAACAAAAACACATAGAAAAATGACGGCTTGGCAAGTTCTTGCTTTGGGATATCTTCTCGTCATCATCACGGGCACGATTGGGCTGTGCTTTCCATTCGCCACGAAAGCGGGCGAAAGCACTTCTTTTCTCGGCGCGCTTTTTACGTCCACGTCCGCCACTTGCGTAACGGGTTTAGTCGTCTACGACACGAATACGCATTGGACGGGATTTGGGCAAGCGGTAATTTTGTGCTTAATACAAATCGGCGGGCTCGGTTTTATGACCTTCGTTTCGTTGCTTTTTAAAATTATCGGCAAAAATCTGCGTATGTCCGAGCGAAAAATCCTAATGATTTCCGCAGGGGAAGAAAAACAAAGCGAATTGCGCCGTTTATTTAAACGCATTTTATTAGGTACGCTTTGTTTTGAAACGGTGGGTGCAATCGTGCTTTCCACCCGTTTTATCCCCGATTTCGGATTTGGGAAAGGCGTTTATTATTCGGTGTGGCACTCGGTGTCCGCATTTTGTAACGCCGGCTTTGATTTAATGGGCGGAGCAGGCGGAAAATTCGTTTCTTTAACCGCCTACGCCACCGACCCCGTCGTTTCGCTTACCATTTGCTTTTTAATTATTATCGGCGGACTCGGTTTTTGTGTTTGGGATAATTTATTAGCAAGCAAAGGGAACGGCAAGCATTTTACTTTGCATACGAAAGTTGCCCTTTCCGCAACGGGGTTTCTATTGGCTGTTTCCACCCTTCTGTTCCTTTTCTTCGAATGGAAAAATCCCGCGTTTTCGCAATATACGTTTGGGGAAAAATTACTCATTTCTTTCTTTAACGCAACCACGCCCCGCACGGCAGGTTTTAACGTCGTAGACTACGCGTCCCTTTCAGACAGCAGTTTTCTTCTTACCGTAATGCTGATGTTTATAGGCGGTAGCTCCGGCTCGACGGCGGGCGGTGTAAAAATCACCACGTTTTTCGTTATTTGCGCGGGTATCGTTGCCGTGTTTCGCGGAAAACGGGATATTGAGCTCGGCAAACGACGCATACATAATTCCTTGCTCCGTCAAGCGCTCGCCGTATTCGTTTCCTGTTTATTTATCCTGTTAATCGCTACGCTTGCCCTTTGCAGTATTGAAGCGAACAACGTCGGCGCAACCTTCCAAGCGGTGCTGTTTGAAACGGTTTCGGCAATCGGAACGGTGGGGCTTTCAATGGGACTTACCCCTACGCTTTCTTCCGCGTCTTTATGCATTTTAATCTTCTTAATGTACGCAGGGCGGGTAGGCATACTCACCATTGGACTTGCCTTTGCTGAAAAGAAAGATTTTTCTGAAATTAAAAAGCCGATTGATACGGTGCTTATCGGTTAAAAAATACGAGGTGTAAAATGAAATCTGTTTTATTGATTGGTATGGGCAAATTCGGACAATTGCTCGGTGAAAAAATGTTGCATATGGGCGACGAAGTAATGATTGTGGATAAAAGAGAAGATATCGTCAATCAATTAGCCCCTAAATATACCGACGCTTTAATCACCAACTGTTTAAACGAAGATAATTTAAAAGCGTTAGACGTGCCCGCGTTCGACGTATGCGTGGTTGCAATCGGCGAAGATTTCCAAGCCTCTTTGCAAATCACTTCGCTTTTAAAAGATTTGGGCGCAAAATACGTGATTTCCAAAGCGGAAACGGCGATACAGCGAAAATTCCTTTTAAAAAACGGCGCGGACGAAGTGGTGTATCCCGACAGAGATATTGCCGAAAAGCTTGCGGTTAAAATCAATTCTTCCAAAGTGTTCGATTATATCGAACTTAATGCCGAATATTCCATTTTCGAAATAGCCGTACCCAATCACTGGGCGGGTAAAACCATCGTACAAGTCAATCCACGAAAAAAATACGGCTTGAATATTTTGACGATTAAAAAAGAAGCTACGGTGATAGCGTCTCCCGACGCGCAATACGTATTTGCCGTTGGCGACCATATGTTGGTGTTTGGACACACCGAAAAAATTCTTGCATTTACAAATAAATAACGTAAAACGTAATCCGTCCCAGCCAACGTTGGCTGGGACGGATTTTTATTTTGACTTTTATTTACGCTTAAAAGAGTTTTTCACAAAGGAAAACGCCGTTTTCTTCTCCGATTTGTTTAACCCGAATATAAAGGTAAACAGCAAATACACGGCTACGATTGCCACACCTTTAATCAAGAACACGATAAAGCTTGGCGACGTGATAAAATAATTCGCGGTAAGTCCTACGCCAAGCGCAAGCAAAGCGGGAATGGAAAACCGCAAATACACTTTTCGCATAAAAAGCGGTATGTTAAAATGCATTTTTTTATGGAAAATAACGTTTAAAACGATTATCCGCAAGAAGTACGCCACACAAATCGCAATCGACGCGCCGAGTATACCGTAAAAATAGGAAAGAATTACGCAAAGTATTACGTTGGCAACGCCCGTTACCACCGACACCAACGCGTTCCATTTCACTTTATTATCCACCGTCATTGCCGTATTGGCAATTTGTAAAGCATTAAAGAATATTCCAGGTATCGTTACTAAAAGAATACCCCAGTAAATTTCGTTTTTAAAAATCAAATATTCGTCGGGCAACCAAAGCCGTAAAAACGACTGTCCGACGACGGCAAATCCGACGACGAGCAAACCGTTTAACGCGTACTGAAATTTCCCTATCCGCATCATGAGCGGCATAATATCTTTTTCCGTGTCGGTGTGCGCGTAAATACGGGATATTTTCGGCATAAACATTCCGTTAATCGCCGTCGTAACCATATACACGTACGCTTCAATCGTAACGACGATACCAAACGCCCCCACTTCGATTGGCGCGACGAACATTCCTAAAATCGTCGGCGTAATATTAAGCACCAAACGGGCTGCAAGCGACGCCACCGTAACCCATACGGAAAAGCCGAAAATTTCTTTATATATCCCCTTTTCACTCTCTTTAAAGGACGTTTTTACGGGCGTCGTCTTTTTAATAACGATAAATTTAAAGCCGACTATCACCAACCCGACGATAGCGTGAATGGACACCATTGCGTATAATCCGCCACCTAAAACGAGCGCGACAATCGTCGTCCCCACCAACAACACGCGATATAAAAGGTCGGCGACTTTTAAAGGAACAAATTTTTCGTACGCCGTTAAAATGCCGTTAAACGTTACGAACGGGAAATTCACGACGCTAAATAGCCCTGCAATGATGTACACCACTTTCAACCGCTCCATTTGCGCGGGCGGATAATCGTACATCACGTCCAAACAACAATATAGCACGGCAAGCACGGCAAAAATAATCAAGTCAATGATAAAATACAGCTTATACACCGCGCCCAAAAAGGACTGTACTTTTTCTTCATTCCCTTCCGCACGGTATTTGGAAAGATAACGCGACGTCGCCGCGCTCAATCCAAAATCCACCATAAACAGCGTGATTAGCGAATTGACGATTGTAAAAAGCCCGTAATCGTCCCCGCCGATTTGATTAACCATCCACGGGGTATATAAAAGCCCCGCGATAATATTTACGGCAATAGAAACGTACGATAAAATCGCCCCGAATTTAATTTGACTTTTTTGTTTTTCCACCATTTCTGTTTTTTCCGTTTTTATTTTTCTTAGGCTTTAGAACAAACGCCGTCTTCAAACGGGAACGGATGTTTTTCGCCTTGTAATATCCGCTTTGCCACCGTCAAAAATTTTGCAACGGCGTTTTCCGCATTCCACTCGTTTACCATTGTTTCATACGCCTTTTTCGACATCGTTTCTTGACGAGCGCAATCGTCCAATAAGAGTTTTACCTTTTGATACGCGTCGTTTATATCCCCGTCTTCATACAAAAAACCGTTTTTCCCGTCTTGAATTAAAAAGGGCGCAGACCCGATAAGCCGATTTGCCACCGGCACGCAACCGCTATTCATTCCTTCGTTCAGCACTGCGCCCCAGCCTTCTTTTCTATCCGACGTAAACAGTAGAATACGGCTATTTTCCATATATTCGCGCACCTTTTCCGTAGGCATTGCCCCCAACACGCGCACCTGCTTTTCCAAGCCTTCTTTTTCTACCAAATCTTTGATTGTTTCCAACAGTTCGCCGTTGCCAATCATATTCAGCGTAAAATCATAGCCGTCGTTTTTTAACCGTTTGGCGATTTCAATCGGCACTTCGGGGTGTTTCCAATCTATAAAACGCCCCACCCAAACGAGCGAATTTTTTTCTTTCTCCCCTATCAAATTCTCTACGTCTTCGTATGTTTTCACAGCGGGAAAATACGCCCACTTATAACATTTGTTTTTGAACATAAAAAATTTTTTATAATCTCTTGCCGCATAAGCGCTGGCACATAACAAATAGATTGGCTTTTTTTGCGGATTCCTTTTTCTCCAACGAAAAAAACGAACGGGATATTTAAAAATTTCCAACCCGTTTTTTAATGGTCTTTCTGAAAAACGGAAAAGAAGTTTATTTTTTTTAATTCGCTCAAAAAGAAATTCTTCAGCCCCCGAACCCATAATGGCTATATCCGCTTCGTCAATTAAGGCTTTTGCTCGCAGATATTCATCGTGATTTTCATACGCGCGCACGATAAAAGGATGGGCGTGATTCATATCTTTATATCCGAGTTGACGGCGGAATTCCTCCATCACCCCGGACGCGATAAAATGAAACTGCCCGCCCGTCGCTTTGTCAAACGCCAATGCAAGTGACTCTTGATGATGATTAAAGTAATTGGATATAAATACGATTTTCATTTTCCACCTCCGTATAAAGCAACGTATTCTTGCAATCTTTCCTTTTGGTCGAACGCCCGCGCCTTATTTACGCAATCTTCTTTTGCAAACGGTTTTCCCTTGCAAACGCGTTCAACGCATACCTGTATACCGTCTATATCGTTTTTTTCCACGACGAAACCACACGTTTCGTCTACGATTTCGGGGCTACCGCCCGTTTGAAAGGTTACGACGGGCGTACCGCAAGCAATCGCTTCCATATTCACCGTCGGATAATTTTCTTCCCGCGTCGGATTGACGAACACGTCCGCAGAAGTGTAAATTTCCGCAAGTTCTTTTTGATTTTGCGTTCTGTGAATAGAAAGGATATTTTCGGGCAACTGCTCGTCTATTTTCTCGTTCGTTCCCATAAGCACGATTTGATAATCGCTTGTAAGACGCTTGGAAAGCTCGATAAAGACGTCCAAGCCTTTTGCCTTTCCCCAATCGAACGCCACGCCGAGTACGATTTTTTTATTTTGCAAGCCGTTTTTTTCTTTAAAATCGCTATCCGTTGGTTTAAATACGGATAAATCTATCCCGTTATGAATTACTTTGACGGGATAATCCTTCAAAAACGATTGTTTTACAAGCTCCGCCAGCCAATTCGACGGGGTGATAATCGTCATATCTTTAACCCCGCAAATCGCTTGGCGTTTGCGCGCGTATAAGCGTTTGCTTTTATCGAACAACCAACTGTATCGTTTTTTTTGCGAGCAACCGTAACAACCCGTTTGCCATTTCTTGCACCCAATCATATCGAAATGCGGGCAATATCCCGTAAACGCCCAACAATCGTGAAACGTCCAAAATACTTTTACGTTTGCGCTCTTTATATACTTGAAAAACAATCCCAAGTGCAAATTATGCGAATGTACGTTATGCAAATGCACGACGTCTACTTGCAATGTTTTTAACTTTTTAATCAACGCTTTCGTAGACGAACGCGCGTTAAAACCGTAATTGCCAAACAAGCGGGAAAATCCCGTTTGCATACGGGTATATCCGTCCTTTTGGTATTTTATCCCCCGTGAAAAATCGCTTTCCCGCGCCGAATAAAATATATAATTTTCAACGCCTTTTTCCGTCAATTTCTCGCTGACGGCTTTGCAAATCTTGCCCGTACTTCCTTGCAAGCTTGCGTTAATTTGCGCGACTTTCACTGTTTTTTAGCTCCTTTTATTGCGTTTTTACCCTTTTAAACAAGCGGTAATACGCTTTCCTTACCGCAGGGCGTAATCTCCCGTAAAATCCGAATATACGGATTTTTAAACGGGCAAAAAAGAATAAACCGCCCTTTATTTTTAAACACGCTTTCCAAACGCTCGGCGTGTTATGCACCGCGTTATATTTTGCGTACGCGTATAAAAATCTTCTTTTTTTATCGTCGATTTTCACGATTTCGGGCAACAGATATTCGCTCATATATTCGCAATCACGGTGATAAATTTCAATTCCGCGTTGTGTGAGTTGCCCCGCGTGAATACGCATTACGCAATCGACGTCTTGCTTGTAAACGAGCGCGTATCCGTTTAAAAATATCTTCGCCCACATAAAACCGTCTTGATTATAACGCAAATTTTCGTCAAAACCGCCCGCTTCTTTTAACGCCGTTTTGGGTATTAACAAACTGCAACCGCAAAACGTACCGAGCTTAAACAAGTGATAAAGCGCTTCCTTATCGGTAAACGTACGCTCTTTGGGAAAATACGCGTTTGTCGTTTTGCTTAACAACTCCCCGTTTTTATCCATTTGCAAATTTTCGCAAAGGGCAAGCGTGTTTTTATTTTCACAAAGAGCAAGCGTTTCCACTTGGTTTTTGATTTTATCGGGCAAATATTTATCGTCGTGGGAAAGCCACGAAAAATATTCCCCTTTCATTTCGCGTATTCCTAAATTCAACGCCGACGATACGCCCCCGTTTTCTTTATGAAAATACCGTATTTTATCCCCGTACGAACGTGCGATTTCTTCCGTTTTCCCGTCGTCGTTCGAGCCGTCGTTAACGACGAGAATTTCCACGTTTTCATACGTTTGCGCAAGCGCGCTGTCAATCGCTTCCTTTACGTAATTACTGCCGTTATAAACGGGTATGATAATCGACACCAACGGGTGAAAAAGTTCGTTCACTGTTTTTCGCTCCCTATAACGTTTGATTCGCTTTTTTCTTTATAAAACACCGTATTTACGTGATGCGTTACTTGCTGTTCAATCGGGGGCAACTGCATATAATCCCCGTAAATTGCTGTTAAAACTTCGTGATACCCCTTTGGCACGGCAAATTTCTTATCTTCAAAATCCAACATTACGCTTTCTTCGTAATTGCTCTTTTTCGTATGACTGCCAAAATCACAAGACGCATCTTCTACGATGGCAACGTATTCGCATTCCGCAAACGGATATTTTGCGTGCAATTTCGCCGTTTTCTTCAAAATACCCTTTTTCGATAAGAATATCCCGGGAAGTTTATGCATAAACAGCTTCAACCACCCTTTGAGCGAATCCCGCTTGTTTTGATTTTTATACCAATAACGGGTGTACAGCCAAATGAGCTTTTTAAACCATTTTTTATATTCTTCTTTATCGCTCGGCGCGCCGTCAAGCGGAAACACGTCGATATCCACCCCTAAATAATCGTCGGGCGTTTTATACGCTATGCCAAATTGTTTTTTGATGGTTGTCGTATCAATAATCTTCGTAAAAGCGTTTAACGAACGCTTATCGTTGGGCGATACGAGATAGTAACGGGCGTTCTCCCCTTTTTCTTTATTATACAATTCTATCAGCTTATTATAATCTTCGCGGGGCATTTGAATATCAATGTCGTCGTCCCAAGGAATAAAGCCTTGATGGCGCACTGCGCCAATTAGCGTGCCGTACGCAAGATAATAACGCAAGTTGTGTTTCTTGCAAAACGACGCCAAATCTTCTAAAATCGCGATTTGTAATTTTCTATGTTCTTCTAATTCAATCGGTTTCATCTCGTACATACCCCTTGCATTTTATTCTATTCCAAGCACTTGACAAATCGTTTGATTGATTTTTTTTCTGTCGAATTTGTTTTCCGTCATCAGTCGGGAATTTTTACCCATTTGCTCGGTTTCTTGGGGGTGTTCTATACACCAACACATTTTTTCTACAAGTGTGCGAACGTCCCCTTTTTCTATTAAAAAACCGTTATACCCGTCCACGACGGTATCCCTTGCGCCGTTCACGTTGCAAGTAATCGACGGTCTGCCGATTGCGCCCGCTTCGGCGTTCACAAGCCCAAATCCTTCGCCGTGCGTCGGCAAAACGTGCACCGTACATTCTTCCAAATACGGGCGTACGTCTTTTTGCTCTCCTAAATATTCCACGCTACCATCGTCTATATAACTTTGTATATCCGCCGTCGTCAAGCCGTCTTGACTACCCACGTATAAACAACGTGAATTCGGATATTTTTTCTTCACTGCGCGCGACGCTTCACAATATTCCAAAACACCTTTGGTTTTCAGCATACGCGCTACCATAAGAAAGGTAGCGTGATTTTGCATAGGTTTATACGTAAATCGCGTCAAGTCAACGCCAACGCCGTGCACCAACTCGCACTGGCTGGCTTTCACGAGTTTTCTACTTAAAAATTCCGCTTGGTCGTCTTGATTGAGAAAGAAAACTTTTTGCGCGTATTGAAAGGATTTTTTGTACAACGAGCAACTCAAAGAGCGGATAATTTTCCATTTCAGCGTATCGTTTAAAAAAGCGTCGCCAATCCCTTCCACCATCGAATAAATGCGTTTTACGCCCGCTTTTTTTGCCGCCAATACGCCGAACGTGTTGGGTTTTAACATAAACGTAAACACGACGTCCGGCTGAATTTCCGTCAAAATCTGAAAATACCGTTTTTTCAGCGACAGCATTTTAAAGGGATTAGCGCTACGGTTTGCGCCTTGCAACGGATAATATTGCACGCCGAGCTTTTCTATTTCTTCCGCCGATTCGTTATGAAAAGCGATAACGGACACTTCGCAACCTTTATCCTGCAACGTTTTTATTAAATCTTTACGGAAAAGCACGACGCTTCTCGCCGTCGCGCAAATAAACGTAATTTTCATGATACGTTTCTCTCTAAAATAATTATTCGAAAATTTTTAATTTCGTATAAACCGCCTTCCTTTTCTTTGCTTCTGGCAACATTTTATGAAGAGAAGGGCGTTTCCCTATTATACTCAAAAACAAAAAACGCAAAGCACGCCAACTATATAAAAATGGATATAAAATAGGGATTTTTTTAATAATCGGATATTTTAACATTACCGACGTATGCAATCCATGCGCCAAGTTATAAAAGGCACTGTGCTTCATTCCATTTTTTCCACGTTCGGAAACCAACATAGCGCTTTTTGCTCGATTCTCATTTTTACGCCCAAAATTTCCGCTGTCCAAAATGTCTTGAATCACCAATTCACAAACTTCGTCGTCTATTTCCATACACCAATTTGGGCAATTAATTTTTAAATACAAAGCGCACGTTTTCGTCATTACTTGTGCGTAATAGAATAATCCTATTTTCTTTAAAAACGGGATTAATTTATCTTCCCAAAATGCTTGTTGATACGTTTGTTTAACATATACAGCCCAGTCCGTTAAATGTCTAACACCCAATCCCTCACCAAGCATATGATGTTGCATATGCAATAATAAAATTAACCCGTGATACATATCTTGGGGGGCATAAAAGCTTTGCTGTGACTGCGTTTTTTCAACAGGTTGTAAAACGGCTTGCTTTAAAAAATCACGTACTTCATCTCCACGCCAACCATACGGTATTCCTGCAACGTCGAAATGCATTTCTATATACGCTCTTTCTTTTGAAAAAACCACGTGATTCGGATGCTTTCCGCCCTTTTTTGTATACCCTGCACTTAACAATAATTTTTCAATATCGTGTTTGTCTTTTTTTTGGATTAAAAAATCCACGTCCCCCAAAGCTCTAAACTCTGGTTCTGGATAATAAGCAGCAGCGGAGGTCCCTTTTAAAATAACATATGGATATTTTGCTTTGATTAACGCGATTAAGTCCTCTTGGGCTTGTAGCATATAAAACCTCGCGGTTAAAGCATTTGCAGCCAATCTTGTCCAAGAATCGTAAATATCCTCAGGGATATAGTCTTTATACGCACAAGCCGTATCAAAAGCTAAAATTGGAATTGCTTGTAAAAGCGATTCGTTTACCACCGTTTTCCAATCCATGCCTTTTAATTGTTCCAGTTCCCAAATTAGACAAGCATTATTATCGGCAATACTTAACGCGGTTAAATTTAATAATAGTTCTTGCTCTTTATTCATTATTAATGCCTCATATGCATTTTATATAAATATTGATTAAATATTAAAAGAAATTTTCCATTTTAATTTTTTGATTATTTTTATCAATTCTTACTCCCAGAAAAATTTATACGGTCTAAGTTCAAGTTGATTCGGGATTAACGTGTCTACAAAAAAGAGTAGAATAAAAAACGAAATCAACGCAATCTGTAAAAATAATTTCACTTTTTTATCCGTTTTAGCCACAGTATTTGGTAAGCCTGGTATTATAAATATAGTCAAATACATTACCGCACGTAGCATTGCATTCCCAGAAAAAATAATATTTGCAATAATCGAAAGCCACAACATACGCGTAAAAAATAACGTATGCGTTTCTTTAGTTTCTTCTAATTGCAATTCAGCCCCGCGAATATTGAAAATATTCGTTTTTGCATTCACTACGTACATTAGCAGTGCTACCCCTATCAAAAGGATAAAGTTACCGCCAAGCTCAATAGCCGTGCTTACATCTACTTCTCGGAAATATTTATTTACTATACTAAAGACAATCGGACGCCCTACAACCGATATGCACAAAACACCTAAATATATCCAAATATTAATCCGTTTTGATTTGATAAAAGAAAATAATAACGCCACTAAAAAGATTATAGCCGATTGATGCATTGTAATAGCAAGAATGTTTAACAAAAATGCAAAAATAATATTTCTCGTGGTTTTTCTTTCAAGGACCATATAAGCAATCAAACATATTGACATAGCGATACACTGACGGACACCGGAAATATTAAAAACAAAAAACTGATAACAGATAAATATAATCAATGAAAACGTAGGATTTTCCGAGTATTTTCGAATAAAGAAATACGTCGCAGTACACGATAATAAATATACGAACCCCATAAATAATTGAAAGGATATTTCCAGTTTAGAGAAAAATTTAGTGAGTGTAATATATCCCACTTCAAAATATACGTAATCAAAATCCCCCCAAGCTTTGGTTGTTGCAATCTCGTATTGTTTTTTATAGCCCAAAATATCTGCTCCCACATCACCTTTTAACGCAAGTAACAAGAAGATAACGCTCATACCAATAAGTGCCACTGCTTTATCTCGTGCGACTTTTGTATAACAAAATCCCGTTACCAATATTGGCAATAATAAAATAAAGATAATCAAACATATATAAATTGCCATAGTTTATTCCTCCTAAATATATGAAATGGATAATAAATAAAAATTTTATTTTTGGGGACGCTTTTATAAATCTTATATTAACGTTACGTTTGTCGATTTATAATCTCATTAATTTTAACTCTTATTCCACTACCTTTATCTTCTAAAAAGTTTCCTTTTTATCTTGCCTAATATACGTCTAATTTTTTGTTTTAAAGAAACTTTAGAATGTTTTCGAATAACCTTTCCAAAATTACCCGAATTGATTTCATACAAGAACTTTTCCCGATTTTTCGGTGTTGCACAAGATGCAATCATTGCCGAATTATACTTCACAGCAGTTTCCAAATCTACTTGTTTAGACTTTAAATTTTTTGAAATTTCCTTGAAAAGTTTTTCCCCTTTTTCGGATTGTATAATAACAAGCGACGTTCCCTTATCGTCATCCATTTCGGGCATAACGTTTTGTATTCCCCAAAAATCCGCCAGCGTAATATCGCTTTCTCTTTCCAATCCTTTAAACGCACACTGATAACAAGACGGACGCAAACAAAGATTTTTTAAAAAGGCGTTCATATACAAATCCTTATCCAACGTTTTCCGATATTCCGTATTATTGTCAAAAACAAAGGATACGGAAAATCGCTTCCAGCCCTCATTCTTCGCCCTGAAAGCGATTTTCCTTGGCTTCGCGTCGTTTTCCATACTTGTCCGATAGGCAACGTATTTATCCCAAACCATAGGAGAAGGCGCTCCGTGACAAATCAAATCTTGCGTATATAGATTTTCGTAATCACGCCCCAAATAAGCATATAAACCGCCGATTTGACAAGGCGTACCCGTAAATAAAACCAATCTGTTTTCTTGCAAATACTTTTTCGCTTGTTGATACGTATCGCCTATTTTGCTTTGCACGTATTTCGAACCGCGTAAACAATCCAAATCTTCTATTTTTTCTACGCACTTATGTACAACTTGAAAATCGTCGTCAAACGCCGCACCGAACACCGCTCCGCCTCGTTCGATTATATAATTCGCCAATGCGGTAAATACACCGCCCGACGAACTCTTTTCCCGTACGGATTCTTGCGTATTCAAACAAGCATACGCAACACCTTGCGATACTTTTTTTGTTCTATCGTGTAAAACAGGACAAACTTTTTCACATAAACCGCACTCTATACATAATTCGCTGTTGACAGACGGATATAAAAAGCCTTCTTTATCCCGTTGCATAGTAATACAACTTTTAGGACAACTATTTACGCACGCATAACAACCCGTACATTGTTTTTTATCTTCTATTATTATCATTTTCTTCTCGAAACTTTCCCTAAAGTTTTTTTAATACATTCTTTTTCGTATGTATTCTTGCCCAATAAATACATAGACGAACAATCAAAATACTCTGTATATACACTAAACCCGATTACGATATTGAGCGCCGTTTGTAAATACGAGAGCAACACGCCCGCCTTAATTTAATTTTTCACTTTTCAATATTAATCTTATATATTCGAGATTAAAAACTCGACGGATTCTTTTTTTAATTGTTCAAATTTTCCATTCGGTTTGGAATAATCAATTTCGGAAAGCGATTCCACGTATTCTAACGTTTCCCGTTCTTTCCCCGTGCAAAATCTCTCGGACTGATTAAAAAGCGCGGTGATATCGACGATTCTCGAACTCATTTCTCCCTTTTTACTGCGGTTAAAAACAAAATATTGTTTGTGATAAATATTGGAAAATACGACGGCGTGAAAACTGTCCGTAAGCACGCATTTTGCGTGTTTTATCAAAGATAAAAACTGTTCAGGTGAAACGTCGTAAAGCTTTTCCCCTTGCATTTTTAAATCAGGCAACGAAATACTCCAGCCCGACGCGTGCGGTATAAACACCAACTTCAAATGACGTTTTTTCGCAAATTCCGTCGCTATTTTTCTTTCCTTTTTATTATCGCCTAAAAAGTAACAAAAACAATACTCTTCTGCAATTACTCTATCTGCGCAAACTTCATCCCAATCTTCTTTACTTAAAAGTAAAGTCGGGTCGAGCGTCGTTTTCACTTCCACAGGCGAAAGCCCTTCTAATAATTTTACAGCGTTCGGCTCACGCACGGAAACCGCCTTATAATCTTTTAAATGTCCTTTTATGATTTCTTTTTGATTATCCGACAACACATCCATAGAAATACTTGCCGCATACGACATTTTTATTTTATTTGACGGCACAAAATCAAGAAAATAAACGGGACGGTAATTGGTCATATTCCAAACTTGGTCGCTTCCTGTAATGAAAACGTCGTATTCATTGATGGCTTGTTTTATCGTTGCATTATTATAAACATTTACCCCGTGCGGAATAATATATTGATTAAAATAATGCATTGCTTTTGCCCGCCTTGTAAAAGCGTTATGCTTTTTAGTCTCTAATTTTCTAATCAATTTGAAAAACGCTCTTTTAGGGATATGCAACGGTTTTTTTATACTCTCTAAAAATCTATTTAAAAACGTTTTTTTTGAAACGCCACTATTGTCCGTTGGGTTAAAACAAATTTGCTCAACGCCAAAATTTTGTTTTTGCACCACTTTGCTTAATGCGTAAGCTTGCAAATTCCCCCCGTAATTAGGGCTATTATAATATAGTGTAATAATTCCTACTTTTTTCATTGTTTCCCCTTCTTTATATTATATAACTCAACGTATTCTTTAAACTTATTTATTGCATCAAACCGTTTTGCCCTATTTAAACACGTTTCTTGTGAGAATGGAATTTCCTTGCAACCCCGCTCAATATAACCCTGCATAGCGTTTATATCGCCTTTTTCCACGACGAATCCGCACGTTTTATCTACGATTTCGGGGCTACCGCCCGTTTGAAAGGTTACGACGGGCGTACCGCACGCAATCGCTTCCATATTCACCGTCGGATAGTTTTCTTCCCGTGTCGGATTGACGAACACGTCCGCCGCCGTATAGATTTCCGCAAGCTCATTTTGATTTTGCGTTCTATGAATCGAAATAATATTTTTCGGCAACTGCTTGTCTACGTTTTCGTCCGTGCCTACAAGCACGATTTGATAATCGTTTGAAAGGCGCTTGGAAAGCTCGATAAATACGTCTAAGCCTTTTGCTTTTCCCCATCCAAACGCAACGCCCAGTACGATTTTTTTATTTTGCAAGCCGTGTCTTTCCTTGAAATCGCTTTCCGTCGGCTTAAATATAGAAAGGTCAATACCGTTATGTATTACTTGCACGGGATAATCTTTCAAAAACGATTGCTTAACAAGGCCTGCTAGCCAATTCGACGGCGTTACGAGCGTCATATTTTTTACGCCCGTAAAAAGCTTTTTCTTCCTTTCATATAATTTTTTGCTTCTATCAAAGAACCAACTGTATTTTTTTCTCTGCGGGCAGTGAAAACAACCCCGTCTCCACTTTTCGCAACCAATCATATCAAAATGTGGACAATACGCAGTAAACGCCCAACAATCGTGCAAAGTCCAAACCAATTTAATATTTGTCTTTTTTACGTAATGAAACAATAATTTAAGATTGATATACCCGCTGTGAATATTATGCAAATGAACGATATCGGGATTAAATGCATCGATACGTTTCAATATTTTCCTTGTTTCATATTTTGCAAACGCATTTTGATTTCCCGTTAATCTGTCTAGGAAAACGTTTATTCTACGTTTTTGAAACGTTCCCATAGGGATATATTCGTGAGTGGGTTGTCTCGTTTTATTCGTAGTGGTAATCGGTGATATGCAAATGTTCTCACAACCATTTTCTTCACACAAATCCGCAATACCAAACATTATTTGCCCCGTACTGCCGAAAACTCCACCATTAATCTGAACTATCTTCATTCCTTTTTCCCCACGAAATATTTATTTTATTTCTCTTGGCTATAATAATGATGCCCGCGCTTTATCATAAACTTACGCGCCACTTTTACTATCCATTTGGGCATATGTCTTGCACCCCAAGTTCGAACCCCAAGTTTAAATTCATACCAATGCGTATTTACTTCTCTATCTCCGTCGTACAAATCGTGTTTCTTGATATATCGATAGGCTTTATTTAAAAACTTCCCTTTTCTTACCGTATCTAAAATAACGAAGTCTTTGTTTTTGCTCATCGCGCATTTTGCATTCACTTCTCGCGCAACTTTCGTAAGCGAGACTTCGTATTGCCAAGCATTTTTCGGTTCTTTTATCGTTTTTTCTAAAAATGCTTTTCTCCAAATCCCCACGTAAAGATTTACCGCATAATCGGAATTTTCTAAGTTTACGTTATGGATTTTTTTATACGGTTTCAATCTACTTCCCGTTGCCTTTTTCGGTCGTATAAACAAACGCAAATAATCCAACTTCTCTTTTTCCATAACGTCAAGAAGTTTGCCAATGATTTCATTGGAAACGGGTTTTACAAGTAGATAATCGTCAAGAGTTACAAATACGTATTCCGTATCAATTTTCGGAAATGCAAAAGCCATTCTTTCAGAAAGTTCTTTCCCCTCTCCCGCCGATATAACAGAAACATTCTCGTAAGTTTTGCTGGTTTCCTTATCTGTCAAAACATACGTTGGAATATCTCGTTCCCCCCAGTTTTTTTCTAGTAACGCAACGTGCATATCCCACAAATCAGAAAATTTATCACAAGAATGAATTATCATTGTTAAATTATTCTTTAATTGCATTATCATTCTCCATTATTACACGCTTTACTACGTTCAAGAAAATCGTCGTACTGTTTTTCAACGTGTGATTTTTTTCACTTATTTCGATTGCTTTTTGATAATTTTCTTTTTGCTTATTTACGTCGTTTATGCACATACGCACATATTCTTCCAATTCGTTTTTATTCGTACAGACGGTTGCCGCGTTTGTATTTGCCATATATTCTATCAAACCACATTCGTAAGAACCGTACACAAACATATTACTTCCCGACGACAAAGAGTCCGCCGCTTTTGTGGATAACGAATATCTTGATTTATCTATATCTTTTTTAGTAAAACCTTCTACGAGTACGACGATATCACTTTCCGTGTTTAATTTTTGCACCTCACTGTAAGGCACCGACCCACAAAATTTAACGTTGGGATTATCTTTAAAAATCTTAATATACTTTTCGTCCGTTTCATTAGAATAAACGTTTAATACGTAATTAGTATTAATTTTTCCAAGTGCATACCCAATATCGTTTAAAGAAACGTTTCTGCCCATCCTTATATTGCCAAAATAACAAATCAAGGGATTATCTTTTTTAATTTCTCTAAAAGGTTTACGTTGTACTTCGGAAGTTAAATATACCGTTTCTCCGTTTAGCCCAAATTCTTTATTGTACTTATCCCGAATTTTATCCCCTATATAAATTGCGCTACCATTATGAGCGAACACTTTTCTTATTAATTTACGATACTTGCTCTTGTATATATGATAAAAAGGAGAAAGTGAAAAATGCGTATTGAAATAATAATCATCCCCAATAGACGAAACAATAGGAATATTAAATTTTTTAGCCACGTATAATGCGATTTCCGGAATAAAGAAATCATCGGAAAAACTCAAAAAAACACATTCTGGATGAAACTCTTCCAGCCATTTGTTTAATTTATCCGTACACCAATGTTTTTTCTTCCAAATCCATTTTCGAAGTAAATGCGTAAACGGTGTATGATGCCCACCAATTTTATACATCTTCTTGTATATATCAGCGCCTACTTCTAACGACGTATCCGTCCATTCATCTTCAAGATTTTGGTATTCGTATAACACACCCGTTTCTATTTTGGAAGAAAATTTCCTTTTCAACATTCTTTTGTCTGTTATTTGAAAAAGTTGTTGACAATGCCCCTTAACGGGTTTTTTAGTGTTGGAGAAAATCTGAGCCAAGTTTTCCTTTTCCCAACCAGAAAAATACGATTCAAACGCTCTGGACGTTGATTTTTTATTATACGGAACTGTTCCTACTATTAAAACTCTGGGGTGCATATTCCCTATCCTTTTCACTTTATTTTCATCAACAACCTTTTCAACGATTGCGGAATACTATATTTTATCTTTCCAACTAAAATTGCTTTTTTGTATCTC
The DNA here is from genome assembly GCA_045577595.1 of Candidatus Scatosoma sp. GTDB lineage: Bacteria > Bacillota > Clostridia > Christensenellales > Borkfalkiaceae > Scatosoma. The sequence goes on along the minus strand of JAZNIR010000002.1, from coordinate 2,988 downwards.
CGTTTGAAATCTTTTTGAATTTCTTCTCCGTCTTTTTCGACAAGCATTTGCATAATTTTCGAATAATTATCCGGTTTTTTTGTCGGTTCTTTTAATTGTCCGTTATTGGCAACGGCTTTATCCAGTAAAATTTCAAACGCGGTTACGTCCAATTCTTTAAAAATCTTCTTGCTCTTTTCCGAATTCAACAAAACCAACGAACATCCGTTTTTATCGCTAAACGGCAAGTTTAATTTTTCGCTCCCCCAACAATCGCCTAACGTAAAATCTCCTTCGCGATAAAGATTGGTATATCGACAAGAATAACAACTTTCTCGGAAAATAAATCCTTTCATAAAATAAAAATAATACCAATTATCAAAATAAAATAATTTCTTTTGATATTTTTTATTTTCTTTTATTCCGTAAATTTTACCTGCCGAAGCCCAACCTTTATTGCTCTTGTCGCGAAACGATACGTCATTTAACGATACGTTGTATTTTTTTTCATACCACTTGACAAATTTTAAAAAATGCGTTTGTTCGGGGACACCGTGACAAATCAAGTCAACCGTAATTAAATTATCGTATTCACCCTTTAAAAAAGTTTTCAGTCCGGCTATTTGGCAAGGTGTTCCGGAATATAAAACAAGCAACCCTTTCTTTAAATCTTCTAAAACGTTTACATAGGTATTTTCCACGCAACTACGTACGTATTTCGAACCGTATAATTTCGTTAAACCCGAAACGTCGTCCACTCTAATTTGCGTTGCTTTCAAATGATTGGTATAAGCACATCCGTACACTACGCCCTTTTTATTCAACACCCATTTTGCTATTGCCCCAAATACACCACCCGACGTTTCTCGTTGCAATTGTTCTTTGTCATTATTAACGCAAGCCATTGCTTGTAGATTTTCTATCAAGCAATCAAGCTTTTGATTGTTTAAATGACAAACTTGTTCACATTTCCCACATTGAACGCATAAGCTTGCGTCAATTACGGGCATATCGTACCCTTTATCGTTTTGTAGAGAAATACATTTTTTGGGACAACTTTGCAAACAAGCGCCGCACGCCGTGCATTGATTTTTATCTATTTTTAACATAATTGCAAAGCGTCCTTTAAGTATTCTTTTGATTGATTTCTCTTTTCTTCGACAAGCGCGTTCACTTTTTCAAAGTCTACTTTTGCTCTTGTCACCTCTTCTAATTGCTCGTAATCTTTAATAATGCGTTCTTGCAAATCGTATTCTTTTAACAACCAAAGCAACTTGTTTTGATTTTCTTTTAATTTTACAACCATCGGTGCATTAGAAACGATGGATAAAACCGCGCCGTGAAACGTATCCGTAATAACCATTTCTGCATTGACAAACCAATCAAAAATATCGCACGGAGAAACGTTGATATTTCTATCGCACCACTTATGAAAGAATCCAACGCTATATATTTTAAGCTTCTTTTCTTTTGCATATCGACGAATATTTTTAATGGTTTGCTTTTCATTCATCGTATTATCATAAGAATAAATTAAAATATATTTCGACTTCTTTTTTTTGCAATTTTCTATTTCTTTTTTAAAACCATATAAAATAACGGGGTCTACCACCATTTGCGGGGTCTTGTCCGAATAATATTCTATGATTTTTCGAGAATTTTCATCTCTTACCGAAATATTAGAAATTCTTTCAATGCCCGCTTTTATAAACTCTTCCGCATATTTCTGTTTAATAAAATCAACGGTTGTAGGTCCGAAACTCGCCGCATAGGAAATAATATTTTTACAAGGAACACCCAATCCCCAAAAACAAGGGTTTAATCCGGGTTCAATACTAAAAATCTCATCACTTCCAATTACTACGGCGTTTAAATCCTTTGCATAAGAATAATATTCCCCCACAAGATGATTTTCCGCTCTAAATTTCTTCAAAGTCTTTCTCTTTTTTATATTATAAATCGTTTTACAAAAACCCTTTTTTACTAAATATTTAAGATAATAAGGAATAGACGCAAGAGAAATCGTATACTTCCCCGTCGCATTTTTATCCATAAAATCATAATTTTTATTGTATTGTAAAGCCGCTGCGTCAAATCCCAAACCACTTAATACTTGTTTAAGCGCATATAATTGTAAATGCGCACCGTGATTGTGCACGTCGTAATGCGTCATAATTCCAATTTTTTTTGTTTGTTGATTATCCATTTGCTTTTTTCCTTAAAAATTTTTTATAACACCATGCACGCAAACCGTTTGGACAAAGTACGTATCCGCAAAACCGCACAAAACACGCCTTATGATATGCCATAGCACCTATTATCTTATTTTCTTTCATAAAGCGCAACAACTTTTTACAGCTCTTATAATATTTCATACCGCCACGACGCTTTGCCATATTAAGTACTCGAAAATACAAAAGAGTTTCATTCAGATTGGCAAATTTGCAACCATTCAAATACATTCGAATCCATAAATACCAATCTTCAAATAAATAAAAAGATTGATAATTTCCCGCGTTTAAAACGCTGGTTTTTTTAAACATTACGGTTGGGTGATTAAAAGGACTACGTTTTTTGACAAAATTACAAATTTCTTGATGCGTAGTCGGCACAACTTTATAATCAATCACTTTTGACGGCATTTCAGCAAATTCCGCAATATTTCCGCCCACAATATCCGTTTCGGGATTTTCGTTAAAATATTCGAGCTGCTTTTCAAATCTGTCGGGAACGCAAATATCGTCCGTATCCATACGAGCAATCAGTTCGTTACGGCTTTTTTCCACCCCCAATCGCAACGCGTTTCCCAATCCCCCGTTCTTTTCCAAAGGAATATACGTAAACAAGTTCGGGTGTTTTTCCACATATTCGTCAATAGCCGTTTGCAGTTCTGCATACACTTCCCCGTCCCGAATTAAAATAATTTCTTCGGGTAAAACCGTTTGAGTCAGTACACTATCCATAGCTTGTTGAAAAAATTCAACTTTCTCGTTTTTATATACACTCATT
>JAZNIR010000001.1:0-19049 GCA_045577595.1 Candidatus Scatosoma sp. | reverse complement strand
AAGGTCAAGCATCCGGCAACAACGTAAGCCACTCCAACCGTAAAACGAGAAGAACGTTCAAAGTAAACGTACAAAAAATTTCCTACGTTGAAGACGGGAAAGATACGAACGGTTACGTTTGCGCAAGATGTATTAGAACGCTTAAAAAAGCCGACTAATAAACGAAAAAAGCGGTTTTTTATCCCGCTTTTTTAAACTTCGATTTTTAAACCCGACTTGTTTCACAAGTCGGGTTTTTGCGTTTATATTTTATTCGATTGTTTCCGCGTTTTCTTGGAAGCGCATCTTTTCTCGCATTGCTTTATTTACAACGACGAGAATAATCACGTACGTAAGGATGGACGTCGTAACCCACGAAATCGGGTAGGATATAAAAATCGTTTCCAAACGGAATATCCATCTAAACGCCGTAAACAGCCATATAACACGGAAAAAACAAACACCGATAAGCGAGATAACCGTAGACGTAACCGATTTGCCCAAACCGCGTAAAACACCCGTTAACGAATCCATAATCCCACACGTGAAATAGGGCACGCAAATCCACCAAAAACGGGTGATTGCCGTTTCGTAAGCGAGCTGTTCCAAACTGCCCGTCGCACCGCTTTTTACGCCGTATAACGACAACAACGGGTTAGCAAACAGTAAAAACGCCGTCGACATAATCACGCCGATAATCGTGGCAATCGCCACGCAAGAATAGGTAATCGGCATAATGCGGTGCGGTTTATTCGCGCCCATATTTTGCCCCGTAAAGGTAACCGCGCCCTGCGCCACCGCGTTCATTGCCGTATAAACGAACGATTCCAAATTGGACGTTGCCGAATTGCCCGCAACCACCGGTTGAAATTTAACGTCGGGTGGCGTTACCGCGTTATTTACCGACACGATAGACGATTGAATGAGTACGTTAGAAAGAGAAAAAAGCGCGCTTTGTATGCCTGCGGGAAGTCCAATCCGCGCAATTTCTTTAAACGCCGATTTGCTTATTTTTAACCGTTTAAACGAGAATTTTATATCCCCTTTATCCGTCGATAATTTTATCAGCAATATCAACGTCGAAAGGGCGTTTGCAATACTCGTGGCAATCGCCACCCCTTCCACCGACCAACCGACGACGAGCACGAAAAATAAATTAAAGCCCACGTTGGCAAGCCCCGACAAAGACAATACGATAAGGGGCGTTTTCGAATCCCCTTTCGCGCGGAAAATCGCGCTTAAATAGTTGGTACAAGCCAAAAAAGGCACGCCTAAAAAATAGAAATAGGTGTATTTCGTGGCAAGCGCCAATAAGTCGTTTTTCGTGCCCATAAGCGAAAGCACGGGCTTGGCAATCGCCATACCTAAAAGCGCTCCGCTAACGCCGAAGATAAACGACGTACAAACCGCCGTATGCACCGCTTCTTGCGTACGGTTTTTATCCTTTGCGCCGATATGACGCGCTACGACGACGTTTGCGCCGACGGAAAAACCGATAAATAAATTGACGATAAGATGCAAAAAGGAAGTCGTCGTGCCGATTGCGCCCACCGCGTTTTCTTCGCCCGATAAGCTTACCACCATCATATCCGCCGCGTTATAAAACACTTGCAATAAATTGGTGGCGATAATCGGCAATACGAACCATACGATTTTCCAAAATACCTTGCCGTTTGTAAAATCAATATTTTTCTTTTCCTTTGTCATAAAAACGCTCCCGCCTGCTTACGCTTTTAAGGTTTTTATCATTTCCGTCCTATTATTTGCCTTAAACACCGCGCTACCCGCTACGATAACGTTTGCGCCCGCGCGTTTTACAAGCGCCACGTTGTCCGCCGTGATACCGCCGTCGATTTGCACGTCGATTTCCTTTCCGCAAGCGTCCGCTATCGCGCGTACTTCCTTTAATTTATCCAGCGCTTCGGGAATAAATTTTTGCCCTCCAAAACCGGGAAAAACGCTCATAACGAGCACCATATCGCAAAGGGGAATTACGTCCGCGATTTTTGCAACGGGCGTGTCGGGATTGATAACCGCTCCGCATTTCGCCCCCGCCTTTTTAATCAGTTCCAGCGTGTCTTTCAGCGTTTCCCCGCAAGCCTCGTAATGCACCGTTACGATATCCGCGCCCGCCTTTACGAACCGTTCGACGTATTTTTCGGGATGGACTATCATCAAATGACAATCGAGCGGTAAAGACGTGTGCTTTTTAATATCTTCCACCATTTTTATCCCAAACGTAATATTGTTAACGAACACCCCGTCCATTACGTCGCAGTGGATAAGGTCTGCCCCGCTTTCTTCTAACGAGCGCACTTCTTCGCCCATTTTTGCAAAGTCCGCCGATAAAATGCTCGGCGCGATTTTAACCGTTTTCATATATCTTCTCCTTCGTTTTTATTTTCGTCTAAATAACTCGCGCGCAGTTGCCCGCAAGCCCCGCCGATATCCACGCCGATTTGACGGCGTAACGTAGCGGAAAGTCCACCCTTTTCCAACCGCCCCAAAAAACGGTAGGCGTCCTTATCCCCAAGCGCTTTTAAATCCCGTTCCTTTACTTCGTTTAAGCGGATTAAATTGACGTGGCAGGGTTTGCCTTTGAGTAGCGCAATCAACGCGTCGGCGTGCGTTTCGTCGCAATTTTCTCCCGCGATTAGCGTATATTCGAAATAGTATCTTCTGCCCGTTTTGGCAAAATAATAATCGCACGCTTTTAAAATATCCGCGATTTTATACGCTTTGGCAACGGGCATCGTCCGCGCCCGCGTCGTATCGTCCGTCGCGTGCAAGGAAACGGTTAAATTCAAAGGCACGTTCTCGTTGGCTAAATCGTACATTTTCGGCACGATTCCGCAAGTGGAAAGGGACACGTTCCGCGCGCTGATTCGCAATCCTTCTTGCGCGGTTAAAAGGCGTAAAAATTTAACGACGTTGTCGTAATTATCCAGCGGTTCGCCACTGCCCATAAGCACGACGTTCGTTACGGCGCGCGCCGTGTTACCGTCCCCTTTTTTATCCGATTCGTGCAAGGCGTTTACCACCAAAATTTGCGATAAAATTTCCCCCGCCGTTAAGTTGCGCACCAACCCGCCGAGCGTCGACGCGCAAAATTTACAACCCATACGACACCCGACTTGGGTGGAAATACACTGCGTATAGCCGTATTTGTATTTCATTAGCACCCCTTCGATTACGTTGCCGTCCGCAAGCTGAAATAAATATTTTTCCGTTCCGTCGGCGGAAAAATACCGCTCGCGTACGCGCACGGGCGCGTTTTCGTATTCTTCTATCAATCTTTCCTTAAACGATTTGGGAAGAGAGGATATTTGCGTGATTTCTTTGCCTTGCGTTAACCCTTCAAACAACTGTTTCGCGCGGAATTTCTTTTCGCCGAGCGATAAAACGAGCGTTTCTATTTCGGCAAAATTTAAATCTTGTAAAATCTTTTTCATTATAAACCCTGTCTTTTCAACTTCGATATATAAAAACCCGCGCCGTACGCCCTATCGGGCAAAAACTGCAAGCCGTATTTTTTCTTATCGTGCGCAAGGGGGCTTTCCGTTTTTTCCACCGTAAAATCGGGGTTTTGCCGTAAGAATTTTTCGATAACGCCGTCGTTTTCCCGCTCGAACACCGAACAGGTGGAATAATATAAATATCCGCCTTTTTTTACGTATTTCGCGCACGTATTTACGATTGCGAGTTGTTGTTTGGACAACGCCGACAAATCTTGTTCCGTTTTGAAAAGTTTTATATCGGGATTTTCGCTTACCGTGCCGAATCCCGAACAAGGCACGTCGCAAAGCACGCCGTCGAAACTTTCTTCGTACGCTTTGTCGAACGTTGCGCTGTCCTTTTGCATTGCCGTTACGTTGTTTGCGTGCATTCTTTTGATATACGCCTTGATAAGCTCTACGCGGTGCGCGTGCAATTCAAAGGAAGTAACCGTTTCGCATTTTTCCGCCAACAGCACCGATTTTCCACCGGGCGCGGAGCAAGCGTCAAGCATACGCGCGCAAGGCTCGACGACGTCGCAAATGGCAATACTGCCCACCGATTGAAAAGTGTATTTTCCCGCGTCGAAATTATCGTCGCGGACGAAATTTTCAAAGATATAATGGCGATTTTTTTCGCTAAACGGCGTAAGCGTATGCGGTTTTTGTAAATATTCTTTTTCGCCTTCTATAAAACGGACGGACACCCCCGCGCTTTTCGCCGACGCGATTTCCTTTGCCCGCGCGCCGTATTCTTTACGGAGCATTTCGTACGCAAACGGCGGATAGGAAAGCCGAATCGCGTCCCCCGCTACGCCCGTTGGAATCGCCTTATCCACTTGTTCTTTATCGAAACGGCGCAAAAACGCGTTGACGAATCCGCTCACGCCCGATTTGCCCAGCTTTTTACAAAGTTCCACCGCGCAATCGGTTACTACGTACCGCTTTTTTTCCATAAACAGCAACATATACAGCGATATTTTCAAAATGGTGCGCACGACGAGTTTGGGGGATTTTGGCGCGTAATAACGGATACAAAAATCGAAATATCCGTCGTTTTCCAACACCCCGTACACGATTTTTACCGTACGCGAACGGTATTGTTCTTCGATATACGTTTCGGCAATCGCCTGTTTTAAATGCGCGCCGTCCGAATAGATTTTCGTAAGGATTTGAAAGGGGTCGTAAACGGGATTAGAGAGCATAAAACACCTGCCCTTTTTGCACTTTTCTGCCGTTTAAAAAGTCGCCACCGCTCATTCGTTTTCCGCCCGCGCCTTGCACCTGCGTCAACTTCACCGCGCCGTCCAAACATTTGACGAGCAAACCGCGTTTGGGTTTGTCGGATAAAATTTCCCCGCACTTCGCCGAAAGGCAAGCGGTTTCTTCTTCCGCCGTAAGCGTAGCGATTTCCACCGCGTACACGTTGATAATTCCCGTGTCCGTTTTCGTAAAAGCAATCGGCGCGGGGTTACTGCCACGCACCAAGTTGACGATTTCGCGCGCCGTTTTCGTAAAGTCGATTTGCGCGTTTTCTTTATGGATTTTACGCACCGTTTTTACGCCCGTTTCCGCTTGTGGCGTAAGAGTATAATCCCCTTTTTCCAGCGTATTTACCGCCTTGATTATCAGCTCCGCGCCGATAAGCGATAAGCGCGCGGAAAGTTCGCCGTACGTTTCCGTAGGGGAAATCGGCGTACGCGCTACGCATAATATATCGCCACAATCCAAGCCGAGCTCCGTTTTCATAATGGAAACGCCCGTTTCTTCTTCCCCTGCCAAAATACAACTTTGAATAGGCGACGCTCCGCGATATTGCGGGAGCAAACCCGCGTGGATATTCCACACCCCGTGCGGAAAACAATCGAGCACCGATTGCGTTAAAATTTGTCCGTACGCGCAAGTAATTAAAATATCCGCGCCAAACGCTTTTAAACGCTCCGTTTCGTCGCGGATTTTCAACGGTTGAAACACTTCCAACCCGCGCGACTGCGCAAACGTTTTTACGGGCGGGGGCGTAAGAACGCCCTTTCTGCCTTGCGGTTTGTCCATTTGCGTAACCACACCGACGATAGGATAGCCCGCGTCTAAAAGGCTTTGTAAAGGCGGAATCGCAAAATCGGGCGTACCGGCGTATAAAATTTTCATAATACGGCGTTCTCCTTTTTCTTTCTTTCCCTTTTACGCTTTTTCAATATGCGTCGCTTTGTCGATATACAGCACCCCGTCAAGATGGTCTAATTCGTGGCAAATCGCGCGCGCAAAAAAGCCTTTCGCTTGTAATAAGTACGTTTCCCCGTTTCTGTCTTGGAAACGGATTTTTACTTTCATAGGCCTAGACACAACCCCGCTTTTCCCTTTCACCGATAAACAGCCTTCCCAGCCCGTTTGTTCCCCCTTTTGCGAAAGAATAACGGGATTTATCAGCTCGAAATATCCTTCTTCTACGTCCACGACCACCACCCGCCGTAACACGCCTACTTGCGGAGCGGCAAGCCCCGCCCCTTGTTCCTTTTTCACCGTGTCTTTCATATCGTCTAAAAGCGTATGCAAGCTTTCGTCGAACGTTTCTACTTCAAAACATCTTTTTCGGAGCACTTCGTCCCCTACTTGTACTACGTTTCGAATTGCCATAATTTCTCCTTTGGTTTTGTTTTTATATCGTTTGAATTTTTTTGTCGTTGATTTATGCGCGAGTTTTTCTGATGATTTATGCGCGAGTTTTTCCGACGGGCGCGTACACGAAAGTACGCAACCAAGAAAAAGCGTAGCGCAACGAAGTATTGCGAAGTATATATTCGTTTTCAGCTTAAGTTGGCGGGATTTTCTTCCACCGCCACCATTACGTCCCGCGTTTTCGCTTGGGCGCAAATATCGTACACGTCCTTTAAAACGGAAACGTCGGAAAGGCGCATTAACACCTGATAACGGTATTTATTTTGAATACGCTTAATCGGCGCGCGCATTTTGTTGAAGAATAAGAATTTTTCGGGGTTGTCCGTGTACAGCTTTTCCAAGCCGACGTACACTTCCCGCAATCCTTCCAACGTTTTTTTATCGTCTTCGCCCGTAATCATCACCCGCACGATTTTCGAAAAGGGCGGAAACGCCATCGCCGAGCGCAAGGAAATTTCGTTTTCGTAAAACCGTTCGTAATCGTACCCGACGGCAAAACGCAACACGTCGTTTTCGGGGTCGAACGTTTGCAACACTACTTTTCCCTTTTCTTCCGCGCGCCCGCTTCTGCCCGCCACCTGCGTAATCAGTTGAAAGGTGCGCTCTCCGCTACGATAATCGGAAAAATGCAAGCTCATATCCGCGTCGAGTATCCCTACGAGCGTTACCGACGGGAAATCGTGCCCTTTGGCTATCATTTGCGTACCGACGAGTATATCCGCCCGTTTTTCTCCAAACGCTTTTAAAATTTTATAATGCCCTTCTTTACCGCTCGTCGTGTCGTTGTCCATACGCAAAATGCGGGCGGTGGGATATAATTTTTGCAAGCTCTCCACGATTCGTTGCGTGCCCGTGCCCGCGTACGAAAGTTTTTTGCCCCCACACTTTGGACAAGCGGAAAGCATTGCATATTTCCCCCCGCAATAATGGCATTTTAAACAGTCTTCGTCGCGGTGATAGGTGAGCGACACGTCGCAAGCGTCGCACTTTGCCACAAACCCACATTCCTTACAAATCACCGTTTGCGAATACCCGCGTCGATTTAAAAAAAGTATCGCTTGATTGCCGAGCGCAAGGCATTTTTCCAGCTCTTCTTTGAGCGCGGTGGAAAAGGGGGAATTATTGCCCCGACGCACTTCCCGTCGCATATCCGCAATCGTAATTTCAGGCAACGCGCGTTGATTGATTCGTTTGGTGAGCGGAATTAAGGAATATTCGCCGTCTTTCGCTTTTTTATAGGTGGAAACGGACGGCGTAGCGCTTCCCAGCACCAATTTACAGCCGTTTGCTTTCGCCCGCAGATACGCCACGTCGAACGTCGTGTAGCGGGGTGCGCTTTCGCTGACGTAGCTGGAATCGTGTTCTTCGTCGATAATGATAACCCCTAAATTTTCAAGGGGCGCAAAAATAGCGCTTCTCGCCCCGATTGCAATTTTCGCTTCGCCCGTACGCAGTCGCCACCATTCGTCGAAACGCTCGCCTGCGGAAAGTCCGCTGTGCATAATCGCCGCGTTTTTTCCAAACCGCGCGCGGAGCTGTGCAAGCATTTGCGGGGTAAGAGAAATTTCGGGCACGAGAAAAATCGAGCTTTTCCCTTCTTTTAAGCGTTTGGCAATCAGCGTTAAATAAATTTCCGTTTTACCGCTCCCCGTAACGCCGTGCAACAGTTGCACCGTCCGTTCGTCCGTCTCTATCGTTTCCACCGCCCGTTTTTGGTCGGGCGTGAGCGTATGCGTTACGCGCTCGTCTTCCAGCGTTTTATACGGAGCGCGCAGAGTTTGTTCTTTGGTGATGCGCAAGTACCCTTTTTTCTCCAATCCCGCCACACCGCCCGGAAAAGCGCCGTTAAGCCACGCGCATTCCGTCTTGCCGTTTTCGAAAAGATAGTCGGCGACGGCGCGTTGGTTTTTCGCCGTTTTGGGAAGGCGGATTTCGTCGTAATCCACGCAAAGCTCGGCGTAATTTTTATACAGTTCCCTAACCTTGCCCGTACGCATTTCGGTAGGCAAAAATAAGCGCAACGCAAGCGCTTTAGGCACGCGGTAGCGCGCGGAAATTTTTTCGGCAAGCGACAAACATTCTAAATTCAGCGCGGGCAACTCGTCCCCGCAAGGGAGCACTTTTTTAAGCTTTTCACGCGGATAATTTGTGGTTTCTTTTACGCGCATAACGAAACCCGCAACGATTTTCCCGCCGAACGGCGCGCGAACGCGACTGCCGACCACCGTGTTTTCGTCGCAGAGATAATCGTATATTTTATCCGTTTCGTTCGCCGTAATATCGACGATAACTTCCGCTATCATAATCGGGCGCAATCCTACCTTTTTTAAAGTAAAAATGCCTCGAACGAGCGAGGCAATTTTCATTTAGTCTTTTGCAATGACGACTTTGCCTTCCGCAATATCTTTGCAAGCCGTCAACAGCTCTTTGTCTTTACCCGCAGTATGCGTAATCCCCGCGTTCTTATCCGCTTCGATAATTTGGCGGGCGCGTTTTGCCGCAACCGTGCAAAGGGCGTAACGGCTGACGGGGTTTTCCTCCGTGCCGAGTTTGCGAATCATTTCGTCTACAGAAGGTTCGTTAATCATATTTTTCCACACTCCTTTTTTGTGTTTTTTATTTTTTATTTATTTCTTCGACTCGTCAAGAATTTTGCCGAGTTCGTCGATTGCTTTTTCTAAATCGTCGTTGATAATCGTGTAATCGTACGACTTTGCCCTTGAAAGTTCGTAATCTAATCTCGAAAGGCGGTTTTCAATTTCTTCTTCCTTTTCCGAACCGCGACCTATTAAACGGCGTTTGAGTTCTTCTTTCGACGGAGGCGCTATCATAACGAGTACGCAATCGGGAAACGCCTTTTTCGCGTTCAATCCACCCACGACGTCGATTTCTAAAATTACCGATTTTTCTTTCAGCGTGTTTCTAACGAACGATTTGGGCGTACCGTAATAATTGCCGAAATGTTCGTCGTATTCCAAAAAGTCGTCCGCTTGGATTCGCTGTAAAAAATCTTCCTTTTCTAAAAAGTAATATTCTCTGCCGTGCACTTCGCCCGCTCTCGGCGCGCGCGTCGTACAAGACACCGATTCCACCACGTCGCTACGCCGTTTCACAAGCGTTTTTACTATCGTGCCTTTCCCTACGCCCGACGGACCGGACACCACCATCAATACGTTTTTCATAAATTTCCCGTTCCCGTTTTATTCGATATTTTGCACTTGTTCGCGCACCTTTTCGATTTCGTTTTTCAAGGCAAGCCCTAAACGGGTGATTTCCACGTCGTTGCTTTTTGAACAAGTGGTGTTCGCTTCGCGGTTAAATTCTTGCACCAAAAAATCGAGTTTTCTGCCTACGATACCTTCCTTACAAATATCGCGGAATTGCGCGATATGCGAACGCAAACGCGTCAGCTCTTCGTCGATATTGCTCTTGTCCGTAAACACCGCCACTTCGGTTAAAATACGGCTTTCGTCGATATTCGCGCCGTCCAAATATTCTTTTACGCGCGTTTGCAAACGGGTTTTGTATTCTTCGGCAACGAGCGGGGCGCGCAACGTTACTTTCTCCACCAACGTTTCTATCGTTTGCATACGGGAAAGCATATCCGCCTGCAATTTCTCCCCTTCGATTTTCCGCATTTCGTTTAAACTATCCAAAGCCGACGAAAGCGCCGTTTTTAACGCCGTTATCATACTTTCGTCCAAGCTCGCGCTATCTTCTTGTTTCAGTACTTCGGGATAACGCAACACCGAAGAAAGGGTTACGTCGTCGAGAAGTTCGGGGAATTGCTCTTTCAATTTTTTCGCCGTTGCCACGTACGAGCTTGCAAGCGCCAAATCGAGCGTAAGCGCCGTCGGTTTTTCCCGCTTGTCCTTAAACGACACGAATACGTCGGCGTGTCCGCGCGTGAGCTTTTCTTTTATCATCGTGCGAACGACGTCTTCGTACGGCGCAAATACGCGCGGGGCTTTTATCGACACGTCCAAATAACGGTTGTTTACCGTTTTAATTTCGCAAGTTAATTCCAAACCGCCTTCGTCGTACGCGCCTTTGCCGTACCCCGTCATACTCAACATAGGTGTTTCTCCCGTATTTTCGTTACAAGTTCTTTCATTATAACAAAAAAACTTAATTTTTTCAAGTAGTATTGCTCTTTTTTTATAAAAAAAGAGAAAATTCTTTTTTAAAACAATTTTTTTAAAATCCAGTTCTTTTATTCGTCAAGGGCAATAAGCACCGATTGGTGGCAATTCGCCTATGGTCGTCGAGCCGTAAGTAAACGTATAATTTTCGGTGTTTCTTTCGCGCACCGCTCCGTTATACCAATCTTCCATTACGCGTTTTACGTGCGTAATTTTTTGGTTGACAATTTTTATTTCGTACGTTATGTTTTCCGTAGCTTGAGTATCTGTAATGACATACGCTCCCTTATCTTCGTCGTAGTTTTCCGAAGAATAATAATTTACGTACCCGTTTTCTTCAATAAAGCAAGAAAAATCATAAGCCAATAGATTACCAAGCGGAATAAAGCTCGTTAGGTTATCTATTTCGTAAAAACACCAATAGTCCTCATCGTCCATATATTCCCATTCATAAAATCTTCCGTTCACTGCGCCCGCGTACATTTCTTCGGTAAACGAATAAGATTCCCCGTCGCCCGATTCCGTACCCGTTATATATTCGTAATATTTTCCGTCGGCGATTTTTATCGTATGCGTTTCGTCAAAAGTGTACGGGTCGGTTTCTGGATATTCCACTTGAACCAAATGCAACGAAAGCGTTACGTTGTTTGCGTTAATCAACGTTTGCCAAGCACTATTCCATTCGTCTCGCGTTACTTGTTCGTTTACTTGGGTGTCATCCGAGCCATCGCCAACACCGTCGCCGTTGTCGTTATTGCCCGTTGGCGGTGTTTTTTCACAAGCAACAAAACAAAACGCCAAGCCGAACGATAATAATACGCTTATAAATTTGCTAAATTTTTTCATTCTCTTTCTCCTTTTTATTGATTATATAATTTATTATATAATCCGCGCGGTTTCCTGTCAAGCAAAAGGGCGGGTTTATATAAAAAACACCGCAACCCTAATTAGGATTGCAGTATTTTTTCAAATTCTTCTTCCGTGATAATTTTCACGCCGAGTTTTTTCGCTTTTTCCAGCTTACTGCCCGCTTCCGCGCCAGCCAACACCAGCGTCGTTTTCGCCGTAACCGACGATTGACATTCCCCCCCTTGCGCTTCGATTATTTTTTGCGCTTCACTTCGTTTGTATTTGACAAGCGAGCCCGTCAACACCACGAATTGGTTGCTAAACGCCCCTTCCGTTTTTTCACCGTTAAACACGGGGGAAACGCCCGCTTTTTTCAAGGCGTCCAGCTCGGCTAAATTGTCGTCGTCTTTGAAAAATTCCACGATAGCGTTCGCCGTAATTTCGCCCACGTTTTCCATTTCCAAAAGCTCTTCCACCGTCGCGTTTTGCAAACTTTCCACACTGCCGAATTTGCGCGCCAAGTCTTTCCCCGCAACCTTGCCTACCCCGTCTATGCCGATTGCAAACAAAAACGCGTCTAACGTCGGCGTTTTGCTCTTTTCAATCGCCGTGAGTAAATTGTTGATTTTCTTATCTTTAAATCCGTCCAAATCGGCGAAGTCTTCCGCCGTCAACGCGTATAAATCGGACGGGTTTTTCACCCCTTTTTTCGCCACCAACAGCTCCGCCGTGCTTTCTGAAAAACCGTCGATATTCATTGCGTTTTTGCCCGCGTAATGGTCTAACCGCGCCACCAATCTCGGCGTGCAAAGCTTGTTTTGACAAAACAGATGCGCGCCCGTTTCCATAAGCGGACTGTGGCACGCGGGACAATAGGCGGGTTTTTCCACGTTACGGCTGTTTTCGTAATGCTCCGTCGCTCCTAAAATTTCGGGTATGACTTCGTTGGAACGGCGAACGAGCACGCGCGAATGGATTTTTACGTCTTTGCGTAAAATATCCCCGTAATTGTTTAAAGTGGCGCGCGAAACGGTCGCTCCGCCGAGTTCGACGGGAGTTAACAGCGCAAGCGGGGTAAGTTTACCCGTTCTGCCCACCTGCCAAATTACGTCTTGTAAAATCGTGGTTACTTCTTCCGCCTCGAACTTGTACGCCATCGCCCAACGGGGGAATTTATCGGTTGCGCCCATTTCTTCGCGCACGGACGCGTCGGACACTTTAATTACCGCGCCGTCCGTCAACACGTCGATTTTTTTGCGGTTTTCTTCAATTTCGTCGATAGCGGACAGCACTTCTTCGCCCGTTTTACAAACGACAAAATACGGGAACACCTTAAACCCTTCTTTTTTCAAAAATTCGTGCGCTTGCGTTTGCGATAACGACGCGCCGTCCGACGTGTAATTCACGTCGTAAAAATAAATATCCGGCTTGCGCTCTTTGGTGATTTTCGGGTCGAGATTGCGCACCGCCCCCGCCACCGCGTTACGGGCGTTTTTCAGCGGTTCGCTTGCCGTTTGATTGTATTTTTCCAGCACGGATAAGCGGATTACCGCTTCGCCCCGTACTTCTAACGTGCCTTGATAGGAAATTTTTAAAGGGAACGATTGGATTGTAAGCACTTGCGCCGTTACGTCTTCCCCTACCACGCCGTTTCCACGCGTCGTCGCGCGCACGAACGCCCCTTTATCGTAGGTAAGGCACACCGTCAAACCGTCGAATTTGTATTCCACCGTGTACGTGGCGGTGGGCGAAACTTTCTCCACGCGGGTTAAAAACGCCGAAAGCTGTTCTTTCGTAACGCATTTATCAAGACTGTATAAACGTTCGATATGCGTATGCTTTTCAAATCCCTTAATCGGCTCTCCACCCACGCGACGGGTGGGGCTGTCGGGAAAAACCACTCCGCTTTCTTCTTCCAAAGCGCGGAGTTCGTCGTAAAGCGTATCGTATTCCTTGTCGGATACGGTGGGCTTATCCAACACGTAGTATTCGTGCGCCCACTTATTGAGTATATCCGTAAGTTCGCGTTGTCTGTTTTGCATATGTGTACCCCTTATTATAAGTTTTGCAACAAGCAGGGAAAAGTGTTTTATTTGGATAACTTTAAAAAATTTGACGTTGATAACGAGCAAGGGCAAGTTCTGCTTTTGCGAGAAAGACACGCCCTTATACGCGTTTCGCCTATTTATTACAGTATAGTTAAAGGAGCAAGCCCTGCTGAAAGCTGCTTGATTCCCAATCCTTCGAACGCGACGTCTAAAATGGTGTTTGCCCCTGCGCCACGCACGTTGACCACCGTGCCTACGCCGAATTTCGGGTGCTTGACGGCAACGCCGATTTTAAACGCGCCGATATCCTTGCCCCCCGTAGGTTTGGGTGCGCTCATACGCGCCATTCCGCCGTACGCTACGCCCGATTTTGCCGTCGACGAAGATTGTCTTGCGCCGTAAGCGGGCTTATTGTACGAATTCCCGTATGAATTCCCGTACGAATTATTTCCGTATGAATTATTCCCGTACGAATTGCCGTATGAAGAAGTGTTTTGCGATTTTCCGCCGTTCCAAGCGGAGCGGGTTGCGGGCGAGTTGTTTCTGTCGCCGTAGCCGTAACCGTAACCATTCGAACGGCTACCGTACCCCCCGTAATATCCCCCGTTTTCCGATTTCGTCGCATACTTACCCCCACCGTACGAAGATTTTCCGTAGCTTTTGAAGTCGTCGTCTACGTCGTCGAAATCGTCAAAATCGTCGTATTCGCGATAAGCAAAAGGCGAACGGCGTTCGTCGTTAAGTTCGAGTTCGGAAGAAAGTTCTTTTAAAAACCGCGAACGGGCGGTGCGTTCCCGTCTGCCGTACAAATAACGGCTTTTCGAACGGGTGAAAAAGATGCGTTCTTTGGCGCGGGTGATTGCCACGTACGTCAAACGGCGTTCTTCTTCCATATCGTCGTCGTTGCCCACCGCGCGCGAAACGGGCAGTATGTTTTCTTCCATACCGCACACGAACACGCATTTAAATTCCAACCCTTTCACCGAGTGGATGGTGGCAAGCGTTACGTAATTGCCGTCGTCCATATCGTCCGTATCCGAAGAAAGGGTTACTTGATTGAGATAATCGGTGAGCGTCGCTTCGGGGTTTAATTTACAAAAATCGTCCACCGCGTTGATAAATTCTTCGATATTGGCGCGTTTGTTAATGCTCTCGTCCGAATCGTCGGCGTACGCTTCCCGCATTTTCGTATCGACGATAATTTTCTTCACCAATTCGTTGATTGGCATTTCCAAACTCTCGTTTATCCAGCCTTTTACAAGCGCCCGAAACGCAAGCAGTTTTTGTTTCGTTCCGCTGGAAAAATCAAGCTCTTCTAAATCAAATAACGCTTCGTACACCGAAAGTTCTTGTTCGTACGCGTAATTTTGCAACGTTTCCACCGTCTTTTCGCCAATACCCCGCTTGGGGAAATTGATAATCCGCGTCAACGCTTCGCTATCAAACGGGTTGTTGATAAGGCGAAGATAGGCAAGCAGGTCTTTGATTTCCTTTCTTTCGAAGAATTTAAAACCGCCGAACACTTTATACGCAATGCCGTCCGCTAAAAATTCTTGTTCGAACGAGCGGGAAAGGGCGTTTAAGCGCATCAGCACCGCAAAATCGGACAATTTATATCCCTTTGCCACCAAACCTGCAATCGTATGCGCGATAAAACGCGCCTCGTCGCTCTCTTCTTCCGCTTCGTGCACTTTGGCTTTTTCACCGTCTTCTTTTTCCGTCCAAAGCGTTTTGTTTTTACGGCGCGCGTTGTTTTTAATAACGGTGTTGGCAAGTTTTAAAATATGCCCCGTCGAGCGGTAATTCCGCTCTAATTTAAACACTTTCGCGCCCTTAAAATCCTTTTCGAAGTGTAAAATATTATTTATCTTTGCCCCACGCCAACCATAAATAGATTGGTCGTCGTCGCCAACCGCAAATAAATTCCCACTTTTATCTGCCAACATTTTTAATATTTCATATTGGACAGCGTTAGTATCTTGAAATTCATCAATAAGAATATAACGAAATCTTCCGCAAAGCTCCTCTCTTGCTTCTTCGTCCCCTTTTAATAATAACCTAACTTCATTTAATAAATCGTCAAAATCTAACGCATTGTTTTCCATTAGATGTTTTTGATAACGTTTATACACTTTCGTAATTTCTTCAATATCTCTCTCGCCCGCGTATTCTTCGGCGTAGCGCTCGGGGTCAAAACCCAGCATTTTCGCGTTGGCGATATGGAATTTAACCGATTTTAATAATTGTTCGTCGTAGAAATCACATTCTTGGAAAGATTTTTTAATAATATTGTTCCGCTCCGTTTCGCTGTAAATGGAAAACCTTGAATCTAATCCTACCTTATGTGCATATTCTCTCAAAATTTTCACACACATACTATGAATCGTACAAACCCAAGCACCAGATATATCAGTGATACTTTCCAAGCGTTCTTTCATTTCTTTCGCCGCTTTATTCGTAAAAGTTACGGCAAGAATGCCAGAAGGCGGGACTCGTTTTTCTTCAATTAAATAGGCGATACGGGAAGTTAACACGCGCGTTTTACCGCTCCCCGCGCCCGCCAAAACAAGCACCGCCCCTTCCGTTTCCAAAACGGGCTTATATTGTTCTTCGTTTAATTTTTCAATCAAAGATAATAGTTCTATATGTTGGGAATTGACAAGCCTTTCTTTTCTTTCTGCCCATTGCATTGGAGATGCCCAATCTTTTCGCCAACTTGTTTCGCTTTGAGCTTTATTTAATAATTTTGTGCGTTTGTCTTTTCTTTCTAGAAAAGTTTCTTCTTTTGGGTTTTTGATGTTGCTTATCGCGGTTATATCATCTAAATCTTCATTGTTTTTTTGAATTGTTGAACTTAACAAATCTATGTCTTTTTCATTGATTGATTTTTGGGGGAATTTTTCTAAAAAATCATTTTGCAAATCTATGTTTCTTTGTATTAAGGCTTGTAAATAATCATTACGCTTTTTATGAAATATCCAACTTTTCCCTTGCGTTCCTTCAATTAAAAAGTTTGTTAATTCTTCTCGAAAATCTTGATAAAAACCAGTATTATAGAAACTTGAAATATCAATTTCAATACAATTTATACCATTTTCTTCTATGTTTTTTCTCTTTTCAATAGTTACAGGATTTGTAACTGCTATTTCCACATACAAAATTTCGGTATCTGATTTTAAAATAATATCTGGTTGAAACTTCCCGACTTTTTTTTCCAATTGAACATCTATATAATCAAATCGTTTTGCCGAAAAACATTCGTATGACTCCGTTTGTCTACGGTCATTATAATTACAATTCGGTGCCTCATCTCCACGCAATATTAATTTAGGCAAAACTATATGATTGTGTTGCTCAATGATGTCTTTCGCCATTTTGTGTAATGAAGTTTCATTATTTTGAGTGGCTGAACATTCTTCATTTGAGACATGCGCGAAATGCTCGACTCTTATCTCGCCCTTTTTAGCAATCAACTTATCTTTGCATGAATAACATACGCAGTTACATTCCTTGCCTCTCTTTTTAACTTCGGAAATATGAATGATTTTACCTAAATCCAAAGAAAAACCATATTGATGTTTAGCCAACGATTGCTCTTGCATAATTTCACCTTTGATATATAGTAAATTTTCGTTACTATTATACCATAAAAACGCGTTTTTGGCAAGTAACCGTTAGGCGTTTTTGCCGAAAACGTCAAATTCGCATTCTTTTCTAAAACGCTCTAACGCGCGTAAATATTTTTCGCTCAGCGCCAGCGTGTACCGCTGTTTTTCTTCGTAAGTGAGCGTGTCGTAATAGGGCTTGTCCGTAAGCCGTCCAATCGCGTCGCTTACTTCCCCGTCGGAAAGGAGCATTTCTTTTACGCGCAAATAAAAAGCGTCTTCCTTTTCTCCCGCGATTTTCGCACTGACTTGTTGGGCAAAATACCGCCCCGCTTTGCTTTCGTTTACGCCGTTTTCACGGGCGTTTTGCAATCGTTCGTCAAGTTCTTCTTTACAATCCGTCCAAAACCCGCTTTTGATGCGGAGCTTGGCTTTTCTTGCTTCTTCCCGTAACGTGTGCGCTTGTCCGTTGGTTTTTTCTTGCGACATAATCCACTCCTTTCTTTTATAAACGATTATTTTTCTTATCTTTTCTACAAAATTTGCAAAGAAAAAAGCCCACAATTTTGTGGACTTTTCTTTCGTTAGTTTCTGCTACGTTTACGCGCCGCTTCCGACTTCTTCTTTCTTTTTACGGAAGGCTTTTCATAAAATTCCTTCTTTCTTAAATCGCCGATGATGCCGTCGCGAGAGCATTTTCTCTTAAAACGACGAAGTGCGCTTTCTACGCTTTCGTTTTCACCTACTTTTACAGTGGACATTCCTTTTTCACCATCCTTTGCCAGACGCATTTATTGAGTACTTTGCTATTATATCAATTCCCCCAAATCTTGTCAAGCCTTTTTTCGCCCTTTTTGGCGGGTAAAAAAAATTTTTTGGTAATTTTGGAAAAAATAAGCGTGCGTTTTGTCAAAAAAAGACGGTTGTCCGTCTTTTTCGTCGTTTTTTATAAAGGTTTAAAATCTTCGGCGGGATGCTTACACCAAGGACATATAAAATCGGCGGGCAATTCTTCCCCTTCGTGCACGTACCCGCACACCGTACACACCCACTTTTTCGCCGTCTTTTCCGCCGTCTGCGCAGGCGTAGCGGGTTTGGGCTTGATATTCGTTTGATAATATTCGTACGTAACCGATTTATCTTCCGAAAGGGTTTTCGCTTCGGTTACTTCCGCTACGAACAAAGTATGCGTGCCGTAATCGTGCGCGTCAATCACGTTTGCGGACATCACCGCGTTTGCGTATTCGGGAAGATAATACAGCCCGTTTTCCGTCGTGGGATACGATTTCCCCGCGAATTTATCCACGTCTTTCCCCGATTGAAAACCGAACTGTTTGAAAACGTCAAACGGCGTGTTTTCCGTTAACACGGACACGTTGAAAACGCCGTTTTTACGGAGCAGTTGTTCCGAATAATTGGCTTTGTTTACGAACACCGTAATCCGCTTGGGATTATCCGTGAGCATTGCCACCGTATTGACGATACAACCGTTTTGCTTGTTTTCGTCTTTCGTCGTGAGCATAAAGAGCCCATAGGTGATTTTATACATTGCTTCTTTTTCAATCATAACAACCCTTCTTTTCGCCGACGATTTCGGCGATTTTCCTTATCTTAACCGCTTACGCGTTCGTCCAAAGCCCGTGTAAGTTGCAGTATGCGTACACTTTCACCGCTTTGTCCCCGCCAGCAAGCGAAAACTCGCAAACGGGCGCGCTGTCCGGCGTTAAATACTTGATTTGATAGCCTTGTTCCGTTTCCAAAAGCACCCATTCAATAAAATGTTCCGCCGTCATAGGGTGCGCTACGCTCCCCACGTCCACTTTTACTTGTTTGCATTTCTTCGTAACGATAGGCACGTGCTTTTCTTGCGACGCGTCTACGCTCCCTGCAATGACTTCTACCCAACCGTCAAGTTTCAATTCTTCACGGCTCACGATTACCTTTTTACATTTTTCACATTGATAAATTTTTAACATAATTCTTCTCCTTATTGAGATTTAATCTCATTTATAATCTAATTATAGCAAATAGAAAACGGTTTGTCAATAGAATATGCAATAAAAATGGAAAAAATTCTTAAAAAAATCAATCGTTTGCGTTATGCTTATAAAGAAGTTCTTGCAAGTAGTCGCAAGCGGTTTTTAATTCTTCTTGCCGTTCGTAATCGCCCGCGTACGCTTCGATAAGCAACGCGCCGTTAAAGCCTACGTCTTGTAAGCGTTTAATCAGCGTATCGAAATCGAAAACGCCTTTGCC